>JAUQQI010000317.1 GCA_030549955.1 Chloroflexota bacterium | reverse complement strand
GGCTTAAGACGAGGCTGGCCCTCGACCGATTCCGAGTCATCGTCAAGGGCCGTGTCCTATCTCCTATCTGAAGCTCAGGGAAGGGGGGTTGTGGTCAATCAAACATGACGACGCCCCGCTTCAGCTCGCCCCGGCCCAGGGCCTCGAAGGCAGCGTTGATTTCCTCGAGCCGGTAGTGCCGGCTGATGAGCGGGTCGACCTTGATTTTCCCGGCCAGGTAAAGTTCAGCCATCTTCGGCAGGTCCACCCACGGCCGGGCCGACCCGTACCAGCAGCCCATGACCACCTTTTCGGTTCGGGGCAGGGACAGGGCATTTATGGCCAGTTCCTCGCCTTCCGGTGCCATCCCGACCACCACCGTCATTCCCCCAGGTCGGGTCAGCTCGTATGCTTGCCGGATGGTCCGGGCTCTGCCGATGACCTCAAACGCGTAGTCCACGCCCCCACCGGTAAGTCGGCGGACCTCGGCCACCGGGTCCGTCTGGCTGGCGTCGACCGTGTGGGTCGCCCCGAACTCCCGGGCGTGGCCGAGCTTCGTCTCGAGGATGTCGACGGCGATTATCGGGTCGGCCCCGACCAGGGCCGCCCCCTGGATGACGTTGAGGCCGACCCCGCCGCACCCGATGACGGCGACGCTGCTCCCGGCCGGGACCCGGGCCGTATTCACGACTGCCCCGATGCCGGTCATGACCGCACATCCGATCAGGGCGGCCCGGTCGAAGGGCACGTCCTTGCGGACCGGCACCGCCCCGGTTTCCGGCACCACGGCGTACTCGGCGAAGGAGGCGACCCGGGCCATGTGGTAGATCGGCTGGCCGCCCTTGCTCAGGCGGGTCGTCCCGTCGAACATTACCCACCGGGGCGTGGGAATCCCATCGCAGAGGACCGGCCGCCCGATGTTGCAGTAATAGCACCGGCCGCAGTGGGCCCTGAAGTTCAAGATGACGTGGTCGCCGGGTTTAACCATGGTCACGCCCGGTCCGACTTCTTCGACGATGCCGGCCGCCTCGTGCCCGAGGACCATCGGTAGGGGCAGGGACCACTCCCCCTTGATGACGTGGTAATCCGAGTGGCAGACCCCGGTCGCCCGGATGCGAACAAGGACTTCGCCAGCCTTCGGACCATCCAGGTCCACCTGTTCGACCGCCATCGGCCTGCCCGGTTCATAGAGCACCGCCGCCTGAACTTTCTTCGGCATTTGGCTCCTCCTCGAGACTCTGGCCGCCCTCCGGCCGGATTCCGTCAGATTATTACACCCTCGGCTTTGAGCCGTTCCAGCTCATCCCAGGAAAAGCCGAGTTCGAGCAGGACCTCCTCGGTGTGCTGGCCGAGCTCGGGGGCCGGTCCCCGGGGCATCCAGCAGGTTTCGGAGAAGTCGACCGGCCCCGAAACCATCCGGACAGGCCCCTCGGGAGCGGGCACGTCGACGAAGGCTCCCGCGGCCTCGGCCACCGGGTCCGCCGCAAGTTCGTTCAGGGTCTGGACCGGGGCCCACCAGACCCCGTGGCGGTCAAAGAGTTCGGCCCAATCGGTCAGAGTCCGGGTTCCGAAGACCCGGTCAAGTTCAGCCACCAGTTCCGGAGCGTTTTCGGCCCGGGCGCGGGCCGTGGCAAACCGCGGGTCGGTGAGGAGGTCTTCCCGGCCGATGGCCTGGCACAGGTCCGGCCAGTGCCGGTCGCTCTGGAGGCCGATGAGCCAGAACCAGCGGCCGTCCCGCTCCTGGTAGCAGTTCATGAGGGGATTCCGCGGGTGAAACCGGTCCGCCGTCTCAATCCGGGTTCCCAGGCGGAGGACCATGCTCAGGTCCCAGCCCATCATGTAGGCCCCGACCCTCAGCAGGGGCACGCTGACCCGCTGGCCGCGGCCCGTTCGCTCCCGGGCGAGCAGGGCGGCGGCAATGGCTCCGGCGGCAATTGCCCCCGCCATGTGGTCGCCCATGCCGCCGCGCTGGTGGGGCGGATGGGCCCCGGGGACGGTGAGGGACGCCGCCACCCCGCCCCGGGCCCAGAAGGCCCCCACATCGTAAGCCGCCCGGTCCCGTTCCGGCCCGTCGGGCCCGTAGGCCGAAATCTGGCAGTAAACCAGGCGGGGAAGCCGGGGATGCACGGTTTCGTAGTCGAGGCCGAACCGTTGGAGGACCCGGGGCCGCAGGTTCGTTACGAAAACGTCGGCGCCGGCCAGCAGCCGGCCCATAATCTCACGGCCCCTCTCGGTCTGGAGGTTCAGCACAATACTTCGCTTGCCCCGGTTATCGAGCTCGAACTGGGGAACGACGTGGGTAGACTGCCCGACGGTCCAGGCGAAGTAGGCCCGGAACGGGTCGCCGTCGGGCGGCTCGACCTTAATGACGTCGGCGCCCCAGTCGGCCAACAGGGCCGCTGCGGCCGGGGCCGCGACCCAGAAGCCCATCTCGATGACCTTGATTCCACTTAGGAGTCCGGACACCGGTCCCTCCGGTCGCTGCGGACAGATCCCTTACCCGAAACTTAACCGACCTGACCGGATACCGTCAAGCAGTCCCGGTTTCCCTAACCCGCTGCCCGGAATCCCAGGCGGTCCGGGAAGCCCCCCTCTATCCCGGGCCGGCTGGGCCGGGAAAGCTGGACATGTTGCCGGGTACGAAAGTACTTTTGTGTCCGGCCGGCAGACAGGTAAGATCCTGGTGAGATTCCGGCACCGGCCTTTGTGGCCGGGTCAGAGAGAAGGCGAGTAGAGATGTTAGCGGCGCGGCGTCGTACGGGCTATGTCATGATCGCCCTGGGCGTTTTTCTTGGCGTCCTGGGCTTTTTTGTCACGTTTATCTTTGCCCTTCGGGCCACCGCCCGAACGGGCGATATTCCGATGCAGCCGGTAGTTGTCGCC
>JAUQQI010000020.1:2078-2864 GCA_030549955.1 Chloroflexota bacterium | reverse complement strand
CAGGCCACCCAGGCCGGCGGGTAAACCCCAGTCCGGGCGAGGGGACCGAAACCCAGCCAGGCGGCGGGAAGCTCAACCCCGGCGGAAAACTGGGGCAGGGAAAGGCCGGCGACGACCATCAGGGGCCCCAGGTAACGGGGGGCCTAGGCCGTCGAACCGAGGAGCCGCACGGCCGCGAGGGGATCAGGACCCGCCCCGTCGAAAAGCTCACGCAAAAGCCGCAGGCCGAAAAAGACCCCGAAAATGGCCACCGTGATGAATGTGACCTCTTTTGTCGCAAACCCAAGGCTAATGCCGGCGGCGGCCAGGACCAGGGCTGCCGGTCGCCGCCCGGCGAGATAGCCCCAGAGGCCCAGAACAATCAGTAGGTTCCAGAGGGCGATAATGATATCGTTCCGGGCGAACCGGCTGAAATAGAGCATGACCGGGGAAAAGGTCAAAAGCAGAGCGGCCGCCAGGGCCCCGAACCGACCGAGCCAGGGCCGCAGCCAGTAGCAGACCCCAATGGCGGCCGTGCCGGCGAGGGCCGCCAGGAGCCGGGCGGTCGCATCGCTGTCTCCAAAGAGGAAATAAATCAGGGCGAGGGCGTGAAACTGGAAGGGCCCGTGCATCATGGGGTCGTGGACGTAGCCCCGACCCATGTAAAGGTTCCAGGAGAAAAAAGTGTGCAGGCTTTCATCGTGGTGCATGGCCCGGGTCCCCAGATCGTGCAGTCGCACCAGGAGCCCCACGGCCATCATGCCCAGATAGGCATATCTCTCCCAGCGAAACCAGCCAGCCTCCTCC
>JAUQQI010000020.1:0-2068 GCA_030549955.1 Chloroflexota bacterium | reverse complement strand
AGGGCGTGGAGGCTCTCGTCGTGGTGGAGGGCCCGGCTCCCCAGGTCGTAAAGCCGGAGGCCGAACCCCAGGGCAGTCAGCCCGAGGTAGGCCCCCACCTCCAGGGCCGCTGCCCGACGGGGTTCACCGGAGGCCTCGCCGGGTCGACCGACGGCGGTGCCGGCCGGCCGCTCCGTCACCCGGGCCAATTTCAGGGGCCTCCCCCTTTTAGCACGAAATCCACCGTCCGAAGCCGATCATACTCGCGATACAGCAGCCAGCGCAAAAAGGCCCATCCGTCCTTAAAGTCGGGGTAGCCGGCCGGAATTTTAACCACCCCGAGACCGGGGTCGCCGGCGAAGGATTCGACCCGAAAGCCGCCGGCTGGGCCTTCCGGGAAATGACGCAGGGCCCAGCGGACCGACGGTGGGGCACCGTCAGGGTCAACGGCCTGTTTGGCAGACCGACGGTCGGCCAGGTCTCGGGCGGTCTGGACCAGGTACGCCAGGTCCTGGCCGGGGCGGGGTGGGCCGAGAAGCTCCGGACCCGGACCGTAGTTCACCCTGAAAAACTGGTGGGCAGCGAAGGCTCCGAGGAACCCCAGCCCGGCGAGCATTACCAACCGCCGGCCGACCGGGTCCCGGCTGAGCCCGATGCCGACCCCGCCAAGGCTTATAAGAGCGACCCCAAAGCCGGCCATCACCCGGCCCGAAACCTGGCCGGCGGTGGCCCCGGCGAAGGTAATGGCCAGAAAGCCCATAAGCGCCCCCATCAGGGCGCCGCCGAGGGCCAGCCGGACCCCCGACGGACCGATCCCGCGGGTGTCCCGGACAACCGCGTCGAGGAGGCGCGTTATCGGCCCCGATGCTGCCAGCCCAAGGGCGAGGGCAGCCGGTCCAAGGGAGGTGAAGGGGTCAAGGCCCGGCGGGAGCAGGGCCGTGAGAATGCCCGCGGCCGGCCAGAAAATCCCCAGGGCCGTCACGAAGTCGGGCCGACTTTTCCGGGAAAGACGGCCGACCTCCAGCAGAAGGCCGGCCAGGCCCCCGGCGAAGGTCAAAGGCTCGTAGACGGCCAGCAGCAAAAGCGGCGGCAGGCCACCATCCGGGGTCTGCCTGAATCCGGTTGAAAGACCAAAGGCCCCAGCGAGGGCGGTCAGGACCGACCCGCCGGCCACCAGGCCGGGCAGGGCCGCGGTCGGCCTGAGGTGAGGCGCCTTGCCGGCGAGCCGGAGGCTCAGAACCGCCGCCGCTCCCAGGCCCCCGAGGGCGGCCCAGCCCGGCCAACCGGAGGCAGCCAAAGCCCCGGCCGCGATGACGGCTAGATTCAAAAAGGCGGCCCGGCCGCTGGCCTGCCAGTGAATCAATCCGAAAACCGCGATGGCCGTTGAGAAATTCAGCCAGGCGGCCGGCCCGACCGTGCGGCCGCCCAGGGCCAGAAGCGGCGAAAGCCCCCAGAGGGCCGCGAGGATGGTGGCCCGGGTCCGTCCCAGCTGCGGGCTGAGGCCCCAGGCGAGGCCTGCGAGAATCGGCCCGGTAAGCATTCCGGCCAGCCGGGCGCCGTAGTCCGAATCCCCGGCCAGGAACAGCCCCGGGGCCGCCCCAAGGACGGGCAGGGGCTCGGAGAGAGCCTGCGGCCGGCCGAGAACGAGTTCCCGGGCCTGGAGGGCATAGCCGGCTTCAGGGTCGGCCAGCGGCCACGGTGGCGGCGCAAGCCAGGCGGCCGCGACGCCGAGAAAAAGGCCGGTGGCAATGAGGCTCTTGCGGCCTGTCAACCCTGGGGCACCTCGAAAATCGTGACTTCCCCCAGCCGGAAAACCGGCCTTAAGTGCTGACCGAGCCAGTCAGCGGCCGCCTCTCCGTAGCGGGTCTGCTCGAGGGGCCCGAAGTAGACGTAGCGGACCCGGTAGCGATTGAGCAGTTCCTTAAGGCGGGCGGGGTCCCGGCCGCTGTAAATCGCATCCACGTCCTGCTGCCGGCCCCTGAACAGGCGGTCACTGCCGCGCCACTGGACCTCATGGCCGGGCCAGCCGAGAACCGCCGGGAGTCCGGTCCGGGCGCTGACCCGCCCGAACTCGCTCTAAGACGGTCCG
>JAUQQI010000260.1 GCA_030549955.1 Chloroflexota bacterium | reverse complement strand
GGTCGCCCTGCTTGACCACATCCCCGACCCTCACATAGGCCTCCCTGACAATGCCCGAACTCTTAAACGTCAACCTGGCCTGGTTCGGGGCTGACACCGTCCCGGAGGCGTTGACGGTGGCCACGATATTTGTCCGCTGAACCGGAACCGTCTGGAGCTGGGCCGTCTCGGTTGGCCGGCTTAGGACCCGGGTGTAAACCAGGTACCCGGCAACAGCTAGCAGGACGACCGCGACGCCCGCAAGGAGCAGGCGGCTGCCCCAAAGCCGCTTCCAGAGGCCGTTGACCTTACCGGCAAGCGTCGTTTCGGCTTCAGCCATGTCAGGTTCTCCTTGCCAGCAGCTTCGGTTTAGCCCCGTCGACCGCCAGCCGGTCAGGAGCAGGGTGCCAGATGGCAAATTCGGTGCCGGTCCCGGGGTCGCTGTTGACCTGGATTATACCGCCCTGGGCCTGGACAATCTCCCTGGTGATGGCCAGGCCCAGGCCCAGACCGTAATGATTCCGGTGGTAAAAGCGCTGAAAGATCTTGTCCCGGTCGGATTCGGGAATAAAGGAGCCGCTGTTAAAGACCCGGACCCACACGCCTGACCTCTGCTGATAATCGCCGGCCGCAACGGTGACCCGGATGGTGCCGCCTTCGGGCGTATGCTGGACGGCATTTTTAAGCAGGTTGGTCAGAACCTGCTCGGTGCGGGTCGGGTCGACCATGGCCTGGGCCGGTCCGTCGGCCGCAAATTCAAACCTGACGGCCCCGGCGGCCTCCCGTTCAAACCGGCGCAGACAGGTTCGGGCCAGCTCGGTCAGGTCAACCGGCTCGGGGTTGAAGGGAACCTGGTTCGCCTCAAGCCGGGAAAGGAAGAGCAGGTCGCTGACAAGCCGGTCCATCCGGTCGGCCTCATCGAGGATGATCTGCGCAACCTCGGCGACCTCGGCCGGAGAAGTCACGGCCTGCTCGGTCAGGGCCTGGGCGAAGCCTTTGACCGAGGTGAGCGGCGTCCGGAGCTCGTGGGAGACATCGGCCAGGAAGTTCTTAAGGGTTCGGTAGGAACGGCTCACCTCCTGGCTCATCTGGTTGAAGGCTTGGGCCAGCTGGATCGTCTCCCGGGTCCCCCGAACGGGAACCGTCTGGTCGAAGTCGCCGGCGGCCATTCGGGTGGCGGCCTGGGTGAGCTCGGCGAGGGGACGGGCAATCGACCGGGCCAGGAGCCACGAGATACCGGCCGAAACGGCCAGGGCGCCGAGTCCGGCGAGGCTGAGGCTCGGCAAGAGCGCCAGCCAGCCATTGCGGAGGCTTGAGTTCGGGGTTCCGACCGCGACGACGCTGGTGATGCCCCGGAACGGCCGCATCGAAACCGTCGGAACGACCGCAAAGGTGTGACCCCACGCCTCGACCCAGACGATGCCAGCGGACCTCGTGGCCGAATTCAGGTCGAGCTGACGGCCCTCGAACTCGCGTCCGGTATCGGCCATTACCTTGCCATTGAGGTCCAGAATAAGAACCCGGATGCCGATTTCATCGGCATCTTCCCGAATGAGGTCCATAATAGTCGCCGGCGACTGGCCCTGACGCTCCAGGGCGGCCACCTGGAAGGCGACGGGCCGGCTCAATTCGGCGATCCGGGCGGCCCGGGCCTGAAACTGATAATGTTGGAGAATCCACAGGAAGCCGGCACCGGCCAGCAAAAGGCAGACAAAAATGACCAGGGTAAACGATAAAAAGAGCTTTGCCCGTAGAGTCATTCGCGCACTACAAGTTTATAACCTGCCCCCCGAACGGTTTGAATTTCGACCCGGCTGCCGGCAAGCTTTTGTCGCAACCAGGCAATATGCACGTCGACCGTACGGGTATCGCCGCTGAAATCGTAGCCCCAAACCTGATTCAGGAGCCGGTCCCGGTCGAGGACGATCCCGGCGTTGCGGGCCAGGGCTGCGAGCAGGTCGAACTCCTTGGCCCGGAGCTGAACCGGCTGGTCCCCGATAAAGACCTCCCGACGGTTGATATCGATAACCAGGTCGCCGAGCCGGATCGGCCCGTCGGCCCGAAGCCGGCCCTCGGCCCGGCGCAGGACGGCCCTTACCCGGGCCAGAACCTCCCGGGGGTTGAACGGCTTGGTTATGTAGTCGTCGGCTCCCATCTCCAGGCCGACAATCTTGTCGATATCCTCATCCCGGGCGGTGAGCATTATTAAGGGGATGTCACTTTCGGCCCGAACCCGGCGGCAGACTTCCAGGCCGTCGATATCAGGCAACTTGAGGTCGAGCACGATCAGGTCAGGTCTCAGGGCCCGGGTCTTGCGCAGGGCATCCTCGCCGTTGGCGGCTGTTTCCACCTGAAAGCCAGACCGGCTCAGATACAGCTTAAGAAGCTGGGTAATATTCGGTTCATCATCCACCACCAGAATCGTGGCCGCCATAGTCTACCCTGTCCCCAGAAAAGGTCTCCACTATGATTGTTCCCAGTTTCTTTTAAACAAGGATTAAAAGCACGTAAAATGCCCTTTCAGCCGGCCCGGAGCCGGTAGCCAATGCCGGGCTCGGTAACAATAAAGCGGGGGTTCTGGGGGTCGGGCTCAAGCTTGCGGCGCAGCTGGGCCATGTAAACGTGCAGGTAGTGGGATTCGTCGCCGTACTCGGGGCCCCAGACCTCCCGGAGGAGCATTCGGTGGGTCACAACCTTGCCGGCATAGCGGGCCAGGGTCTTGAGCAGGTTGAATTCAGTTGGGGTGAGCCGGACCTCCTGCCCGTCCCGGGTAACCTGCCGCCGGGCCAGGTCAATCGTAAGGCCGTTAATGCGGATTATCGGCTCGTTCTGGGCCAGGGGGCCAGCGGCGTGGCGGAGGGCAACCCTGATCCGGGCCAGAAGTTCGCTC
>JAUQQI010000278.1 GCA_030549955.1 Chloroflexota bacterium | reverse complement strand
ACCTGCCCCCCCCGAACAGGCCCTTTGACCTATTAATATCACATTGTTGGTCAACAAGTCAACAATATCAGGGAACCCAAGGGCTGAGCAGGGTACTGCAGAAGGCGTGGTCCGGGCAGCCTCCGCAGCCGAGTCGGCCCTTTGGCCTCCCGGGTTCCCGACCAACCGGGGCCGCTGGAAGCCCGGCTGAGTTCTGGGGGCTCAGCTAAAAGCCGTTTCTCCGTCCGGTGGCCGCTGGCCGGGCGGCTGTCTCAAACCGCGACCCCACCCCACGGCAGCCGGCGCGCTTCGTAGGCGGCAATCTCAGCCTCGTGACGGAGGGTGAGGGCGATGTCGTCCAGTCCGTTCAGCAGGCAGTACCGGCGAAACTCGTCGACCTCAAAGGGCCAGCTCCGGCCGTCCTCGTCCTCGACGACCAGCCGTTCCAGGTCGACCGTCGCCGTGTAGGCGGGCCGTGTTTTGGCTTTCTCGAGCATCTCCCGGACGGCCTCTTCGGGCAGGGCAACCGGAAGCAGGCCGTTCTTAAAGCAATTATTGTAAAAGATGTCCGCAAAGCTGGGGGCGATAATCGCCCGGAAGCCGTAATCGAGCAGGGCCCAGGGCGCATGCTCCCGGGATGACCCGCAGCCGAAGTTCCGGCCGGAAACCAGGATTTTTGCCCCCGCATACCGGGGGTCGTTGAGTTCAAAGTCCGGGTTCAGCGAGCCGTCGTCCCGGAATCGCCAGTCGTAGAACAGGAACTGGCCGTAGCCGGTCCGCTCGATCCGCTTTAGAAACTGCTTCGGAATGATCTGGTCCGTGTCGACGTTGACCCGGTCCAGGGGCGCAACCTGCGACGTCACCCGCACAAACGGCTCCATTTCAGTTCACCTCCCAGGTTCGAACGTCGACGAAGTGGCCCGCAATGGCCGCGGCCGCCGCCATGGCCGGGCTCACCAGGTGGGTCCGGCCACCCCGGCCCTGTCTGCCCTCGAAGTTGCGATTCGATGTCGAAGCGCACCGCTCGCCCGGGCTCAGAATGTCGGGGTTCATTCCCAGGCACATCGAGCACCCGGCTTCCCGCCACTCGAAACCGGCTTCTTTAAAGATGCGGTCGAGACCCTCAGCCTCGGCCTGGAGGCGGACCTGGGTGGAGCCGGGCACCACCATCGCCCGGACGCGGGGATGGACCTTCTTGCCCCGGACAATTTCGGCCGCCTGGCGCAGGTCCTCGACCCGGGAGTTCGTGCACGACCCGATGAAAACCCGGTCGACCCAGATCTCCGTAATAGGCATCCCCGGTTCCAGGCCCATGTACTCCAGGGCCCGTTCGGCGGCTTTCCGTTCGGCCTCGTCGGCGAAATCGGCCGGGTTCGGGACCCGACCGGTCACCGGCACCACCTGCCCCGGGTTTGTTCCCCAGGTCACGTACGGCTCGATAGTGGACCCGTCGATTACGACAACCTTATCGTAGGTTGCTCCCGGGTCGGTCCGGAGCTCCCGCCACATGGCCACCGCCCGGTCCCAGTCCTCGCCCTTCGGGGCGAACGGCCGGCCCCGCAGATACTCCAACGTCTTCTCGTCAGGGGCGACCATCCCGGCCCGGGCCCCGGCCTCAATGGACATGTTGCAGACGGTCATCCGGCCCTCCATCGATAGGGACCTGATGACCTCGCCGGTATATTCGATGACGTGGCCGGTCGCCCCGGCAACCCCGATCCGGCCGATGATACCCAGGATCACGTCCTTGGCCGCCACCCCCCGGCCGAGCTTGCCGGTAACCCTAATCTCCATCGTCTTCGGCTTGTGCTGCCAAAGGCACTGGGTCGCCAGGACATGCTCCACCTCGGACGTGCCGATCCCGAAGGCCAGGGCCCCGAAGGCCCCGTGGGTGGAGGTGTGGCTGTCGCCGCAGACTATGGTCTTACCCGGCAGGGTCAGGCCGAGCTCCGGGCCGATGACGTGGACGATGCCCTGCTGGGGGCTCTCAATCCCGAAGAACGTAATCCCGAAGTCCCGGCAGTTCTTCGCCAGGGTTTCGACCTGCTGCCGGGCAATGGGGTCGACGATGATGTGGCGGTTTATGGTCGGGATCGCGTGGTCAACGGTCGCAAAGGTCAGGTCGGGCCGGCGGACCTTCCGACCGGCAAGCCGGAGGCCCTCAAAGGCCTGGGGCGACGTTACCTCGTGGACCAGGTGCAGGTCAATGTAGAGGAGCGCCGGGCCGCCCGGCTCTTCATAGACGACGTGCTGGTCCCAGATCTTTTCAAAAAGAGTTTTGGGTTGCCCCATCGCTTTCCCTCCTCTACAGGTTTGCAATGACGGCCTCGGTAAATTCGGCCGTGCCGACCACCCGCGCCTCCGGCTCGGCAATATCCGCCGTCCGGTAGCCCTGGGCCAGCGTCCGCTCAACCGCCGCCTCAATTCGGGCCGCCTCATCGGCCAGCCCAAACGAATGCCGAAGCATCAGGGCCACACTCAGAATCGCCCCGGTCGGGTTTGCCACACCCCGCCCGGCGATATCCGGGGCCGTGCCGTGGACCGGCTCGTAAAGTCCCCGACGGCCCCGTCCCAGGCTCGCCGACGGCAACATCCCAAGACTCCCTGCCAGAACCGCCGCCTCATCCGAAAGGATATCCCCAAACATATTTTCCGTCACCACCACGTCGAAGTCCCGGGGCCGGGAGACGAGGGCCATCGCCGTTGAGTCGACCAGGGCGTGCTCCAGCTCGACGTCCGGGTATTCTTTGCCGACCTCGGTGGCAACCGCCCGCCAGAGCTGGGACGAGGCCAGAACATTCGCCTTGTCCACCGATGTGACTTTCCGGCGCCGCTGGCGGGCAAGCTCGAACGCGGTCCGGAGGACCCTCCGGATTTCGGCCTCGGTGTAGCGCAGGGTA
>JAUQQI010000156.1 GCA_030549955.1 Chloroflexota bacterium | reverse complement strand
GCCCGTCCATCGTATCGGTCAGGTTGACGGTGTTTATGAGCACGACAACCCAGAAGACCGTCAGCGGAACCCCTAGCCAGACCGGAACCGGGATAAGACCCCCGGCCGGGTTCGCAACGTTTTCGATCAGGATGCCAAAGGCGGCCGCCGTCAGGCCGGCCAGAATCTGGCCGGCGAGCTGGGGAAACGGCCCGAGCCGGTACCGGTCGTCAAGAACCGCCAGGGCCAGCACGACCAGACTCCCGGCCGCAAATCCGGCCAGCCTGGGGTACTCGTCCGGGAATCGGGGCACCAGAAACAGGGTGGGCAGGACGGCAAGCCAGAAGGCCGCAAAAAGCCCGTACCCCCCGGTGCGGGGGGTCGGCTTGCGCTGGACTTCCCCGGGGCGAGGCCGGTCCACAAGCCCGAGCCGCCTGCCGGCCCGGCCGGCCAGGGGCACCAGGACCAGGCTCAGGCCCAGGGCCGTAAGAAAGACAAAGGTCAGGATTTCCACCAGACAGATTCTAGCCGAATCGGGCGGGAATCCCAGCCCAGACCGCCTCAAACAGGGCGTCCCGGAGGCCGGCCACATCCCCCGCATCAACCAGACACTCGAGCCGCCGGATAAGCTCGGCCATCCGGCCAGCATCCACCGGCGGCCGCCCGACCGCAACCCGCCGGATAACCCCCGGAACCACCTCTTCGGTCACCTCGCCGGGGTAAGTAAGCTCCTCGGCGAACTTTTCGCCGGGCCGGGGGCCGGTGATTCGGACGGCGGGGGCATCGACGCCGAGCACCCGGGCCAGCCTTTCGACCGTATCCCCCAGGCGGATGGGCGGACCCAGTTCGAGGACGAAGATTCCCCGGGCAGCCGGGTCGCCGCCACCCCAGACCAGGAAGTCGATGGCCTCCGGGAACGCAATCCAGTAGCGGGTCATCTCCGGGTCGGTTACGGTGACCGGCAGGCCGGCCCGAAGCTGACCGATAAACGTCCGGATGACCCCGCCCCGGGCCCCAACGGTATTAACGAGGCGCAGGACCGCGAATTCGGTCGGGGCCTCCTGGGCCAGGAGCATCAGCTCCACGACCCGCTTCGTCGCCCCGTAAACCCCGGCCGGGTTAACAACCTTGTCGGTCGAACTAAACACGAACCGGCCCACCGTCGGCGGCAGAACCTGAAGGAGATTCCGGGTTCCGAGCACGTTGGTCGCCGCCACCTCTTCGGGGAACTCCTCCCCGGTCGGAACGTGCTTGTAAGCCGCTAGATGGTAGACCACTGTTGGCGCCCAGGGCCGGACCGTCCGTTCGAGCCGGCCACGGTTGCGGACGTCGACCAGGAAAAACTCCGGCCGGGTGTCCGGAGCCTCCTGGCCGAGCCGCTGGCGGAGCTCAAAGAGGGAATTTTCGTGGTGATCCAGCAGGGCAAGCCCCTTTACCCCGGCCCGGGCGAGGGTAACGGCCAGGGCCGACCCGAGGGCCCCCCCAGCCCCCGTGATGAGCACCCGGGCCGACCTTAACCGGGCAAGGGCCCCTTCAGTGGGAATAGGAAGCCGGGGCCGGCCCAGAAACCCGAAAAAGTCAATCCCTTCGACGTCCATCACCGCAAGATTCCGGCCCCGAGCTCAAGGAGCCGGGCCTGAACTTCTCGCATGTAGGCAGCCCGCTCGGGATTGGGCTCAATGGTCTCGGCCACGAAATACCGGGCGAAAGCCCGGAGCCGGCTGATGGGCCCGTCCAGGTCGTACCGGCCCGCCCGGTAGGGCAATCCCTCGCCCAGGAGGCCGGCCGCATTCGAAATGTGGACGCTTAAAACGTAAGGGGTAACGGCGTCGACGTATTCGTCGAGGCTTAACAGGCCGTAGCGATTCCGCAAGCCGGCGAGCAGACTGGCAACAGTCGGGGTCTGGAGTTCGGGTTCCGACGCGGCCTGAAGGCCCCAGGCCAGCTCGAGGGCATTTACAAACAGGCCAGCATGGGAGAGGTCGAGGGTAAGCCGCAGGCCGGGCACCCGGTCCAGGTAAAAGCGCAGGTCCTCCGGGGCCAGCCCCTCGGTCGAGGTCAGATACCGGCCCTCCCGCATCCGGACAACCGGGGGCACGTTCTCGACCTGGGGCTCAAGGCCGGCCGCCCGGCAGGCGCTGGCATAAACCCTGAAAAACTCCAGGGCCGCCGCCCGGTCCCGGTCCCGCCTTTCGGGACTGAACCGGTCCGGGTCGGCCGACGGATTGATGCAGTGGATGTTCACGGCCATTGCCCCGAGCTCCCGGCCCACCTGGGCCAGCCGGAAGACCACCTCCAGGTCGGCCGGACTCGAGCGGGTCACGTCGAAAAACTCCCCGTCCAGGGAGCGCAGGGGCCCCTCGACAATCAGGGGCGGCCACCCGTCGGGGTAAGCTTCGGCGAGGGCTGCCCGGAGGGGCCCAACCCAGCCAGTATCCTCGAGGTCGGCCACGTCCAGGTAAAGCTCAAGGCCGTCCGGGCGGGGCGGGGCGAGGCGGTCGGCCACCTGCCCGCCGACCGGCCGGGCCTTAAGCAGGATGGCGGGTCCGGAGCCAGGCGATATAGGCACAGAGTCCCTCCTTTAGAGTGTACCGGGGTTGGTAACCCAGCTCCTGCCGGGCCCGGCCGATGTCAGCCACAAAGCTCTCCTCAGCCCCCGTAAAACGGCCGACAACGGGGCTCGGCGACCCGGTAAGCCGCTTGATAAGCCTGGCGGCCGCAAGGAGGCTCGTGCCCCGGCCGGTCGCGATATTGTAGACCCGGCCGGGCGGCGTCGCCTGCTCAACGACCCGCCGCAGGCCGGCGGCGGCGTCGGCGACGAAGGTGAAGTCCCGCCGGCTGGGGGCCCTGACCTCCAGGGGCTCGCCCCGGAGGGCCCGCTCCAGGAAGATGGTGAGGACCCC
>JAUQQI010000061.1 GCA_030549955.1 Chloroflexota bacterium | reverse complement strand
GGTTTGGCAAGTGGAGTTTTTATCTGCGGTGCCTGGGCATTACGGGTTTGCGGACGGCCGACAGCTTTCTGGTCTTTTTCGGTGGCCTCGCAATGGTGGTCACCCCCGGCAAGGTCGGCGAGTGGCTGAAATCCTACCTTCTTGAGCGTTACACCGGGGTGCCCTTTGCCCGGACGGCTCCGATTGTGGTGGCCGAGCGGCTTACTGACGGCCTGGCCCTGCTTCTCCTTGCGGCTGCCGGCCTGGTCCGCTTCGGCATCGGCCTGCCGGTGGCGGCGGGGGTGGTCCTCCTTGCGGCGGCCATCGTCGGCCTCTCCCTGAGTCCGCGGGCCGGGGAGGTTGCGGCGGCCCTGGTCGAGCGGCTGCCGGTCGTCAGCCGGTATGCCGGCTGGGTTCGGGAGTTTCACGGCGGAGCGGCCGTTCTCTTCCGGCCCGGGAATCTCGGAGTAGCCACCCTGATAGGGCTGGTTTCCTGGTCGGGCGAGTGTCTGGCCTTTTACCTGGTTCTCCGGGGGCTCGGGGCAGGCGGCGGGGCTGACCTGGCGGTCACGGGCGCGTTTATCCTTTCGGTGGCGAGTCTTGGGTCGAGCTTGATGCTGAGTCCGGGCGGGCTGGGGATTGCTGAGGGCGGGATCACCGGCCTAACCCAGCTTCTGGTCGGCCTGCCGCCGGCGGAGTCGGCGGTTGCGGCCCTGCTCATCAGGCTTGGGACCCTCTGGTTTGGGGTAAGCGTCGGAATGGCGGCCCTGACGGTACTCCTCGCCCGCGACCGCGGTTACCTGAAGGGCTCCTCGTCCTCCTCAAACTCTTCGTCCTCGGCGAACGACTCATCGGAGTACACCCCGACCTCCCGGCCCTGGTAGACGGTTACGATGAAGTCGTCCCGGAGGACGTCGGCGCTCATGACCAGGTCTTCGTCGATCTTCTCGATGAGCTCCAGGATCTCGTCCTCGGTCAGGCCCTCCTCGACGGCCAGGGTCGCGTAAACGACGTCCGAGGCGAAGTGGAGGTCTACCCGGCCGATTTGACGGTCGTCTCGACTGATCTGATAGCCCTCGGACGTTAGCGTCCTGATCTGCCTTTCGAACCGGTAAACACCCATTAAATCCCTCCATCCGTTGTGCTGACTACGGTCGAACATGGCCGTCGCCCAGGATTATCCACTTGTAAGAGGTCAGCTCCTTCAGCCCCATCGGGCCACGAGCGTGAAATTTCTGGGTGCTGATCCCCACCTCAGCCCCGAGGCCGAACTGCCCCCCGTCGGTGAACTGGGTACTGGCATTAACATAAACGGCGGCGGCATCCACCTCGTCGAGGAACCGCATTGCCGCGGAGTAGTTCTCGGTCACGATGGCTTCGGAATGGCCCGAACCGTACCGTTCGATGTGCTCGATGGCCTCGGAGAGGGAGTCAACGACCCTAACGGCCGCCCGCAGGGCCAGAAACTCCCGGCCGAAATCGTCGGGCTCGGCCGGTACCACCCCGGCTTCAAACCCGGCGGCCCGCAGGATCCCCAGGCTCGTCTCGTCGCAACGCATCTCAACCCCAGCCTTAAGCCACGCCTCAGCGACCCGGGGTAAAAAGGTCGGGGCAATGGCGCGGTGGACGAGGAGGGTGTCGAGGGCGTTGCAAATCGACGGCCGGCGCACTTTCGCATTGTAAACAATCCGAACGGCCTTATCGAGGTCGGCCGCCTCGTCGACATAGGTGTGGCAGACGCCGATACCGCCGGTCACGACCGGCATCGTCGCGTTCTCGGCCACGTAGCGGATGAGGTCCGCCCCGCCCCGCGGCACCAGCAGGTCGATATACTCCCGCATCCGGAGCATCCGGGCAACGAGAGCCCGGTCCGGGTCGTCAACGAACTGGACGGCCCCTTCCGGTACCCCGGCGGCGGTGAATTCCCGGGCCAGCAGGCTGGCCAGAGCCCGGTTGGTGTTGAGGGCTTCTCTTCCTCCCCGCAGGATGCAGGCGTTCCCCGACTTGAGACAAAGACAGGCGATGTCAACCGTCACGTTCGGCCGGCTCTCGTAGATGGCCCCGATGACGCCCAGGGGCACCCGCTTTTTGCCGACCTTAAGGCCGTTCGGCAGGATGCGCATGTCAAAGATTTCCCCGACGGGGTCGGGCAGGGCCGCCACCGCCCGGACGTCGCCGGCCAGCGACCGGAGCCGCTCGGGCGTAAGAAGCAACCGGTCGAGCAGGGCCTCCGAAAGGCCCGCGGCCCGGCCGGCGGCGATGTCTTCGGCATTGGCCGCCAGAATTGCATCCTGATCCCGGACCAGGGCGTCGGCGACGTTGTGCAGGGCCCGGTTTTTAATTTCGGTGTTGAGATAGGCCAGCTTTCGGGCGGCGGCCCGGGCCGCCCGGCCCATCATCTCCAGCTTTTCGACAGTAGTTGCCATGGTCGAACCCCCTGACCGGCCGTGTCCTCAGAAGAGCACGAGGTTATTCCGGTGAATGACCTCAGCTCCGAAGGCGTAACCGAGGATCTGGCCGATCCGTTCGGATTTTACGCCTTTGATTTTACCCAGGTCGGCCGCCGAATAGTTAACGATGCCGCAGCCAAAAACTTCCCCGTCGGGCCCGACCAGGTTGACGACGTCCCCCCGGTCGAAATCCCCCCGCACCTCCCGGACCCCGGCCGGCAGGAGGCTCTTGCCCCGGCAGCGGAGGGCCTCAACTGCCCCGGCATCGACAACAACTTCACCCCGCGTCGAAAGGCCGCTGAGCATCCAGCGCTTGCGGCTTTCGAGCCGGGTGGCGGCCGGGAGAAACCTGGTCCCGACCGGTTCTCCGGTAACGACCCGCAGCAGGATGTCAGGCTCCCGGCCGTCGGCGATGACAACGGCGGTTCCCCCGGCAGTGGCAAGCTTGGCCGCCTGAATCTTCGTCGCCA
>JAUQQI010000214.1 GCA_030549955.1 Chloroflexota bacterium | reverse complement strand
ACAAGGCCGACGTGGTCTTCGGGGTCGGAACGAGCTTCACCCGGTCGGCGTACATCGTGCCGATCCCGCCCGGCAAGACGATGGTCCAGATAACTATCGACGAGGGCGACGTGAATAAAGACTACCCGATCTCGTACGGGGTCATCGGGGACGCCAAGGCCGTGCTTTCGCAGCTTATCGCCCTGGCCCGCACCCGCCTCGAAGGCCCCCGCCCGAGTGACCACATTCAGGCCGAAATTCGGGCCGTCAAGGCCGAGTTCCTCAAAGGCTGGATGCCCCGGCTTACATCGGACGAGACCCCGATCAGCCCGTACCGGGTTATCTGGGAGCTTATGCGGAACCTGGACCGGCGCCGAACGGTCATAACCCACGACGCCGGTAACCCCCGGGACCAGATGGTCCCCTTCTACGAGACCCTGATTCCCCACGGGTATATCGGCTGGGGTAAGACGACCCAGCTGGGCACCGGCCTCGGCCTGGCCATGGGGGCGAAGCTCGCCCGCCCTGACCTGCTGGCCGTAAACGTCATGGGGGATGCGGCCTTCGGCATGGTCGGGATGGACTTTGAGACGGCAGTCCGTTGCCGAATTCCGATTTTGACGGTGATTTTAAACAATAACCTGATGGGCGGATACGAGAAATACCTTCCGGTATCGACCGCAAAGTTTGGGGCCCGGTATCTTTCGGGCAATTACTCCAAGGTTGCCGAGGGCCTTGGCGGCTACACCGAACGGGTCGAGAAACCGGCAGACCTGGCCCCGGCCATCCGGCGGGCCGTCGCCGAAGTTGAGGCCGGACGGCCGGCCCTGCTTGAGGTCATGACCCGGGAAGAAGCCGTCTTCCCTGCCGGTTGACCCACAGGAGGAACGGGCTAATGTTGAAACTTTCCGACCAGCGGGCGGTTCTTTTTGCGGCGGGGGTGGGTAATTTTGCCGTCATGACAGCCTTTGGCATCTCGGTCATCGTCCCGACCATAAGCGCGGATTTCGGGGTCGATGTTAACCGGGCCGGCCTCATCGTAAATGCCTACTTCCTGGTCCTTACGGCCGTGGTCCTGCTTGTCGGCCGCCTGGGCGACCTGCTGGGTCAGAGCCGCGTCTACCTGGTCGGTGCAATCCTGCTGGCTGCCGCATTCCTCCTCGCGGCCCTGGCCCGGGACTTCTGGCACCTGGTCCTCGCCCGGGCGATTCAGGGCATCGCGGCCGCGATGGTTTATACAGCGGCGCTGGCGGCGGTGGGCCATGCGTTTGGGGTTGGCCGCCGGGGTCGGGCCATCGGAATCCTCACAATGGCTGGAGCCCTCGGGTCCCTGGCAACGACGGCCCTTGCGTCTGCGGTCACTCCAAGCCTGGGCTGGCGGACGGTCTTCCTGTTATTGACCCCACTGGGCCTGGTGGGGCTGGTTGGGCTACCGTCCCTGCGCCGGTTTGACCCCGGCCCACTGACCCACCGCCTCGACCTCGGGGGGGCCTTCTGGCTCCTGCTGACCTTCACGTTCTTTGCCCTCTCCCTAAACCATTTCCACGACGGGCCGGAGTCGTTCGTTGATGGGTGGACCTATCACGTGCCGATGCACCTGGCAACCCTTGCTTCCCTGGCGATGTTCGTCTGGTGGGAGGGCCGGGTAAAGGCGCCCCTCATCGACCTGGGCCAGTTTCGGAACCGGCGCTTCTCGGCCGCGGTGGTGGCGAATGGTATAGCCCACTCCACCATGATGGGGTCGTTCTTTTTGTTGCCTTTTCTGGTCGAACGGGGCTTCGGCCTGCCGACCGCCCAGACCGGAGTCTTGTTGATGACGCTCTCGGCCTGCAACACCGTTGGCAGTCTGCTGGGCGGGGTAATTCTGGACCGGACCCGGTCGCCTCTTCTGGCCCCGGCCGGGATAATGGCCCTGGGGCTGGGCCTGTGCGCCCTGGGTCTTGTGGCGCCGTTCGTCCCCTTTGTTGGGCTCTTTCCGGTGATTGGGTTTCTGGGCCTCGCTATGGGCGGCTACATCACTGTCAACAACACGACCATTGTCGGGGCTGTCGCCCCTGACCAGCGAGGCTTCGCCTCGGGCATGGAGCAGGTTTCCCGCCACCTGGGCCACTCGGTGGGGGTGGCCCTCGCCGGGGCGGTCATGAGCCTCTGGGTTGCGGCCGGGGCCGCTCAGGATGCCACCGGCTATATGGCCGGATTCCAGGCGGCCGTCATTGCCCTCGGGGCCGTGGCCCTGGCTGGCGCCGTCTTTGCGACCGCCCACGCTCCCCGGCGCCGGCCGGACCCCTTCAAGGCCCCCGCGGCCGATTAACCCCTGTCCGGCGACGAAAGGGTCTGGAGGGCAGACCGGATTTTCGCCGGGTAGTCGGTTACGACCCCGTCAACTCCCATTCTCCCAAGGGTGACGGCGAGGTCGGGGCCATCCACCGTCCAGACAAAAACCCTGAGCCCGAGCCGGTGGGCTCTTTCGACAAAGGCCGCATCGACGATGGCGACGTTCGGGTGCAGGTTCGCCCCACCCAGCCGCCGGGCGAACTCAAACGGTTCGGCCGGGGGCCGGCGTCCCCAGATAAGGCCCATCTGCGCCCAGGGGGCCAGCAGCTTCAGCCGACGAATCAGCTGCCAGTCAAAGCTGGCGAAGAGGAGCCGTGGCCGGGGGTAGCCAGCGACGGCCTGGAGCAGGTCGGGCAGGGCCGGGTCGGGAAAGGGGGTCTTGACCTCAATGCACAGGTCCACCGTGCCGCCGGCCCACTCGAGCACCTCGGTGAGGGTCGGCACCCGGGTTCCGGCAAAGGCCGGGTCAAACCACGAGCCAGCATCCAGGGTTTTAATTTCCGCGAGGGTCAGGGCGGCCACCTCGCCCCGGCCGTTCGTGGTCCGGTCGACAGCAGCGTCGTGGATAACCACGAAATGGCCGTCGGCGGTCA
>JAUQQI010000001.1 GCA_030549955.1 Chloroflexota bacterium | reverse complement strand
CTCAGGCTTAAGACGCTTATCCGACTCATCAGGCTGGCCCTCGACCGATTCCGAGTCATCGTCAAGGGCCGTGTCCTATCTCCTATCTGAAGCTCAGCAGATACATGATTTTGACGTTTATGGCAGGCTATCATACAATTGGGTGAACTTCTGAGCCTGGAGGGCACTTATGGGATTCCGGGCGCTGAGAGTCCCGATCCTTATTCTGGCCACGATAGTGGTTGCGTGTGGGCCGACCCCTGGAGGTCAGCAGCCAGCCCAGGTCCCAGGCCAGCTGACCGGCGAGTATCGGGTTGGGGTGCTTGAGCCCCTGACAGGACCCCTGGCATTCGAGGGGAAGCGGCATCTCGAAGGGTATGAGCTGATGCGCGATATGATCAACGAAAAGGGTGGGGTGATGGGCAAGAGGCTGGAGCTGGTTGTCGCTGACGTTCCAGACCCGACGGCGGCAGCCAACGAGGCGAACCGACTTATTACCCGTGAGGGACTGAAAATCCTGACCGGAACGTACTCGTCGACCCTGTGCGGGGCCGCCTCTGAGGTCGCAGCCCGGAATAATGTGATTTACTGGGAAACTTCGTGCGTGGACCCGCGCTTCGCCGAGCGGGGCTTCAAGTATGTGTTCCGAACCGAAATTGACGCCAACGGATTCGGCTGGTACATGGTCGAATTCACGGCCAAGTATCTTGCCGAAAAGATGGGGAAGAAACCGTCCGAGCTCAAGGTAGCGTATCTCTCGGAGGATTCGGCCTATGGTCAGGGCACGACGGAGGCGGCCCGGAAGCGGGCCCGTGAGGAATTTGGCATGCAGGAAGTCTCCGTCGATTACTACCAGGCACTAACTATTAACGACTTCACCCCGATAATCGTCAAGCTCAAGCAACTTCGTCCCGATATCGTGATGGCCATTGGCCGTGGAAATGATGCTATCCTGTTCTGGCGTCAGGCTAAGGAGCAGAACCTGGTGATTGGTGCTCTGGTGTCGGCCGGGGCGACCGGCTACGGGTCGCCCGACTTCGGAAAGGCGCTGGGGCCGGACGCTAACGGAGTTTTTACCTTGCTGGAGCCTGCGGACCTCAAGCTCGAGGCCCTCTTGCCAGAGGGCGCGGCCCTCGAAAAGGAGTTCCGGGAACGGGCCCAGCAGCGGTTTGGGGCCATTTATGGCGGGCATCAGCTGGCCGCAGCCGGGTTGTGGATGCTGAAGCTGGTCCTGGATAAGGCCGGGACCGACGACCCGGAGAAATTCCGGGAGGCGGTCCTGTCCCTGGACCTGCCAGTAGGTTCCCTTATCAACGGTTGGGGCGTGAAATTCCAGTCGAACGGTCAGAACCTGAACGAACGGGTCCAGCACTACATGCTGCAGTGGCAGGATGGCAAGCAAGTGACCGTCTGGCCCGAGAAGTTCACCGACAACCGGGCCAAATGGATACCGCTGCCAGCCTGGGATCAGCGACGCTAAAACCAGGGTTAGTTGAAAATCTCCCATGGAAGCAATCGGTCAGCTGCTGGTTACTAGTCTGCTTCTGGCCGGAATTTACGCCCTGGTATCGGTGGGCCTGACCCTGATTTTTGGGGTAATGCGGCTGGTGAATTTTGCCCACGGCGAATACCTGATGCTGGGGATGTACCTGGCGTTCTGGCTGTTTACGCTGTGGGGTGTCGACCCATACCTGGCCCTTGCGGTCGGTTTACCGGTTTTTCTTCTGATCGGGGCAGCGACCTACTATCTGGTTATTCGACCGGTAGTCACCCGGCCGCATACCGTGCAAATCTTCACCACCGTTGGGCTTTCAATCCTCTTGCAAAACGTTGCCCTGTTCCTGTGGACCGGAGACTTCAGGTTCTTAAGAACGGACTACTCAAACGTGGTTTACAAGTTTGACGGTGTTGCCATTAATTTTCCCCAGATTGCGGCGTTCGCCGTATCCATCCTTTTGACTCTGGGGTTACTGGCGTTTCTGAAGTGGACCTGGTGGGGCATGGCATTGCGAGCCACGGCCCAGGACCGGCAGGCGGCCATCTTAATGGGGGTTAATGTGGACCGCGCCTATGCCCTCGCCTTCACGGTGGGCATCATCATGGTTGGCCTGGCCGGCATACTAATCGCCCCCATTTACGCCGTGTATCCCACCGCCGGCCTTCAGTTTGTCCTGGTGGCCTACGTTGTCGTCGTCCTGGGCGGACTGGGAAGCCTGATTGGCGCCCTTGCAGGCAGTTTGCTCATCGCGTTGCTGGATGTGGTCGGAGCGTTCGTCGTTGGCATCGGCTGGAAGGAGGCTCTTTACTTTGTCGTCTTCCTGCTCGTCCTGTTAATCCGGCCGGCCGGCATTTTCGGTCAGCGTGGGGCTGAGGAGTTCCGCGCATGAAGATGGCACTTACCCGCTACCGGCAGTTGCCGATCGACTATGCCGTGGCTGTCGCGCTGTTTATCGTGGCGGCCCTGGCGCCTGTAATCATCCGGGATAACTATTTCCTTGATACCATCGCCCTCATCCTCCTTTGGGGGGCGATGGCGGGGGCCTGGAATATTGCCGGCGGCTATGCCGGCCAGGTTTCTTTGGGACATGCGGCCTTCTTCGGACTCGGTGCTTACCTGGTGGCCCTTCCCCAGATTTACTGGGGCTGGTCGGCCTGGGCTGGGCTGGTGCTGGGCGCCGGCGTCTCGGCAGTGACCGGGCTGGTTGTCGGGTACTTATCGAACAGATTGCGCGGTCCTTACTTTGCCCTGGGCACGATTGCCCTAAGCCAGGTTTTACTTATCGTTTTCAGCCGCTGGCGGGAAGTAACCAAGGGTGGCGAGGGGGTTCCGATCCCTTTCCGGCCCGGCTTTGAGAACCTTGCTTTTGTTGGGAAGACCCCCTGGGTTTACGTGATGCTAGTTTACTTACTGGTCGTCTTTGCAGTTTCACTTTACC
>JAUQQI010000262.1 GCA_030549955.1 Chloroflexota bacterium | reverse complement strand
CGCGAATCTGGAAAAGCGGATAGTACCTGGAGACGCCCCAGATGTAGATCTGACACTGGCGGGCGTGGTCTTCCCGGGGCTGGCCGCTCGCCCGAATTCGCTCGAACTCAAGGCCGCCGGTCGTCTTGACCTCCAGGGCATAGAGGCCGGCCCGGTCGCCTGCAAAATCGGGGGGCAGGTAAAGCAGGGCATCGCAGTAGCCCCGGATGCCGTATTCCCGGTCGTGGAAGAACAGCTCCCGGCCAACAACGTAGTGGCCGAAATACCGGACGATGCGACGGTGGCCATCGTTGCCCACCTGCATCGCCCGGAGGCTCCGGGAGTCGGGCTCCGGCTTCGGCATCCCCAGGAGCTCGTAGGCGACCGCCAGAACGCAGCCCCGGGCCGCGGACGAGGGGCTTATCGTCGGCGGTTCACTGGGGGCCGGCCGGCCGGAGATGTTCGCCTCAATCACCTCCCGCAGTTTTACCACCAGGTCCACCCGAACCGCCTCCTTCAGCCAACGGCAACCCGCGGCCGGAAGAAGTAGCGGGTTTCCCCGGCCGTGTTCACCCCTGAGAGGGGGTCCACTTTCACAATCACCGGGTAGCCGCCGGTCGCCTGACCAACGACCAGGACGTGGTGGCGTTTGAGCCGCCGGACGAAGGCGAGCAGGGTCTCCTGGTCGACAATGGCGCTCTTGGCGACATGCCGGACGTCGTCCTCATAAGGCAGGCTGAGCAGGAACAGGTTGTCCGCCTGGCGCAGGACGACCTCGTCGAGGCCGGTTACCATGTTGGTCACGAAGAAGGAGGTGAGACCCAGGTGACGGGCCCGGGTGACGATGTAATCGATACTTGCCTTCTGCACGTAAAGGTGTGCCTCCTCGAAAAAGACGAAGGGATAGCGGCCGGTTCCCTGGGCCGTCTCGGCTTCACAGATCTCCTTGATCATCTCGATGATGGCCTGGACAAATCCGACCTTGGCCAGATTGGAGAGGTCGGCGATGTCAATGACCAGGGCGCCCCCGTTGCGGATGAGGGCGTAATGCTCGTGGACCGAAGTTGCCTCCTTCGGGTGGGTGGCAAAGAGGCCGGTATTTTTCAGGGCCTCGAGCCGCGACCGGATCGCCCCGTTGATAACGTTAGCCACCCGGTCCCCGCCCCACAGGGAGCTGCCGCCCTGGTAGTACTCGTTCTCTTCGGCCAGCTGGATCAGCTGGTCGATGCCGATAAAGGGCACCTTCTGGCCGGCCCGCTCCCGGTCCCGGGCCTCATCCAGCAGACGGGCGACCCGGTTTTCAAAGTAGAGGGCCGACGCTTCCGGCAGGCCAAACCGGGTCAGCATTGTCAGGAGCGGGCCGAGGCCGAACTGACGGATCCCCAGCTTGAGGTTGCGGCCGGCCCGGAGGTGAACTATTCCGGGCCGGACGACCCGTTCCTCGAAGAGGTCCAGCTCCAGGGGCGGCAGGTGAACATACTCCCGGTTGATGTCGAAGACAATACAGGGCGCCCCACGCTCGATGAGGCGCAGGAGCAGGACCTTCGCCAGATGCGACTTTCCCGAGCCTTTCGCCCCGGTGACCACGTTGACCTTTTCGAGGGCCTGACCCTCCACGAAAAACGGGTCGCCCTGGAGGGTCCGGCCCAGGTAAATCCGGTTGCCCAGGTCGGCGATGCAGTGGCGGAGGACCTCCCGGTCGCCGACCCGCTCGACGACGACCTCCCGGTGGGGGATCCAGCCGTCCCAGCTGTCCCAGGGGCGGCCGGCCAGCTTGCGGACCTTGGCCTGGGCGACCTTGAGGTGCTTGAGGTCGGGCTCATCCGGGGGAACAGGCCCGTCGGGCTGGGCCCCAAGCTCCTCCCGAATCAGGGCGGGGTAGTTAACGGTGCGGAAGCCGAGGACCTGGACGACCAGGGCCCGGCCGGAGTCAGCCTCCCGCAGGACGAGACTCTCGCCGACCCGGAGGTCTTCGGACCGGGGGTCGAAGACGAGCTCGACCAGGTCGGCCTTAATCTGGTAGACCAGCACCGCCGACCACAAACACCAGTTTGGCCAGATTATAACCCGTGCCCGTCCGCCTGTCAACTTTCGGGTTGGTTGGCCGCTCCGGTCGTGTTAAACTCGTTGTGGGTGAAAGATTATGGCTGGTGGCCGAATTCGGGTTGTTGTCGCCATGAGCGGCGGGGTCGACTCGTCGGTGACGGCGGCCCTGCTGAGAGATGCCGGCTATGAAGTGGTCGGGATTACCCTTAATCCCTGGGTTGAGGTAGGGGGTCGCGGCCAGGTAACGGGTCCCCGGAAGAGGTCGTGCTGTCCTGAGGACGCCCTGGATGCCCGGGAAGTGGCCCGCTATCTGGGCATACCGCATTATATCTTCAACGTGCAGGCTGAGTTCCGCCGGTGGGTCCTCGACTACTACGTCGATGAGTACCGGCGGGGCCGGACGCCGAATCCCTGCATCCCCTGCAACCAGCGGATCCGGTTCGGCCTGCTCTTAAACAAGGCCCTGGCCCTCGGGGCCCACTTTCTGGCCACTGGCCACTACGCCCGGATTCGCCGGGATGACGCCGGCCGCTACCATCTGCTCCGGGCCGTCGACCCGCAGAAGGACCAGTCGTACGTTCTGTATCAGCTGGGTCAGTTCGAGCTGAACCGGGCCCTCTTTCCCCTGGGCGAATACACGAAGGCTCAGGTTCGGGAAATTGCGGCCAGGCTTGGTTTGCCGGTAGCTGATAAGCCCGAAAGCCAGGACTTCTGTTTCCTTGGGGGTCTCGATTACCGGGACTGGCTGGCCCTCCAGTCCGTCGAGGTTCAGCCCGGTCCGATTGAGGACCTCTCCGGCCGGCGGCTCGGGGAGCACCGGGGAATTGTCTTCTACACCATTGGCCAGCGCCGGGGCCTTGGGGTTGCAGCCGGCGTCGCCCTCTACGTAGTTGCGATTGATCCCGTCCGGGACGCGGTCATCGTCGGGCCGGAAG
>JAUQQI010000322.1 GCA_030549955.1 Chloroflexota bacterium | reverse complement strand
GCGGCCAGTTCCCCGATGCTCGCCCGGGCAAGCCCCTCCAGCCCGCCGAAGCGTGCCAGTACCCGGCGGGCGAGGTCCAGCACGCTCTCCGAGCGGGTACCGGTTCGCCAGATGATTGCGACCAGCCCGTGGTCGCTGAGCCCGGCCGGCCCGTGCCGCAGGAGTCGCTCCCGGGGCCGCTCCCCGCTCGGGAGCTCTCGGATGAGAACCGAGTAATTGAGCCGGGTGTCGGGGCCATTAGTCGACAACGGCGATGGCCTCCACCTCGATAAGCCAGTCCGGCTGGGCCAAGCTTTCGACGAAAACCAGGGTGCTGGCCGGAAACGGCTCCTTAAAATACCGGGCCCGGATTTCCCGGAACTTGTCCCGGTGGGCAAAGTGGGTGAGAAAAACGGTGGTTTTAACGACGTTTTCCAGGCTCGCCCCAGCGGCCTCAAGGACAGCCTTCAGGTTCTCAAAAACCTGGACCGCCTGGGCCTCAAAATCCCCCGGTCCGACGAGCCGCCCCTCCCGGGCGAGAGCCACCTGGCCGGCAACGTAGACCGTGTTGCCTACCTTCCAGGCATGGGAATAGCCGGTCGCCGGATGTACGTTTGCCGGTCGGATTACCTCCCTGGTCACGGAATCATCTCCGTCGCCGAAATTACGGGCGGCCGAGCCGGTTAAGCCGGACCCGCCGCAAATCTACCGCCGCCCGGCCCATACCCGCCCACGGGTCGCCCCGCTGGGCCAGCCTGGCCGGAATCTCCCGGATATTATAGCGCCGGGATGTCAGGCCAGGCTCGGCGAGCTCCGACCAGTCGATGGGAGTAGCAACCGGCGCGCCGGGCTTCGCCCGCACCGAATAAGGGGCAACCGCCGTCTGGCCGTAGGCGTTCCGTCGGGTATCAATGTAAAGCCGACCGCCCCGGGCCTCAATCCGGGCCTCGGTGGTCGCCAGGTCCGGACAGGCCTCAACGAGGTGGGCGGCAATCCGGTCGGCGAACCCCCGAACCTCATCAAAATCCAGCTCCCGGCGGACGGGAACGGTCACGTGGGCGCCCCGGGAACCCGTAAGCATGATAAAGGGCCGCAGGCCCAGGCTTTCCAGGAGGCCCCGCAGCGCCAGGGCCACTTCCCGCACCGGACCAAACTCGTCGCCCGGCGGGTCCAGGTCGAATATTAGCCGGTCGGGGCGCCGGGGCCGGTCGACCCGACTCAGCCAGGCGTGAATGGCAACCGAATTCAGGTTGACCAGGTAAAGGAGGGACGCGATATTTTCGACCGTCGCGTGGGTGATGGCCCCACCGCCGACCTTCGGCACTGTCACCCGCCGCACCCAGGCCGGAAAGTGGTCGGGAGCCTCCTGCTGAATGAAACCGGGCTGGTCTATCCCATCGGGGAAGCGTTGCACTAGCACCGGCCGGCCCCTGAGGTGCCGGAGCATGAACGGACCGACCGCGAGGTAATACCTGGCCAGGTCCAGCTTCGTCAGAGCAGCGTCGGGGAAAAGGACCTTATCCGGGCTGGACAGCCGGACGGCATACCGTCCGACCCGGAGGCTGATTTCCGCCTTCAAATCGGCCCCATCCGGGCTCATTTAGAAGCGCAGGCTGAGGGTCTTAACTTCGCCCGTCGCCAGGTCGGCAACCCGGACGCAATGGTTGTTGGTGTCGGCGATGAAGAGTTTTCCGGCGGCGACGCTTAAGCCGCCCGGCTCGGCAAACTCAGCCTCGCGGCCAATGCCATCACGCCAGCCCGGTTCGCCCGACCCTAACCAGGTGTAACAGCCCCGGGTTTTCGGGTAAACCCGCTTTATTTTGTGGTTGTATGTGTCGACCACGTAAAGAACCCCGTCATAGCAGGCGACCCCCAGCGGGTGCTGAAGCCGCACCGCCGGTCCGACCCCGTCGACGTCCCCGAACACAAACAGGTCCTGGCCGACCAGGGTAACTACCGGCGCCCGGGGCCCGAATCCGACCATTCGAATGCTGCTCGTCTCGCTGTCGGCGAAATAGAGCCGCTCGCCGTCGGTCGTCAGGCCCGACGTCTGGGCGAGCCAGGCCAGCTCCCGGGGGCCGTCCTTAAGGCCCTCATAGCCGGTCCCGGCAAAGACCTCAACCGTCCGGCGGTCCAGGTCGAGCACCCAGATCTGGTGGCATCCGGCCATGGCGATATACACCCGGCCATCGACGACGGCCAGGTCCCAGGGCGAGTTCAGGGCCGCTTCGGCGGCCGGCCGCACGCCGCTGAACGGCCGCCCCTGGGCGCCGGTACCCGCTATCGTCCGGACCAGGCCGGTAACCAGGTCGGCCTGCCGGATGGCGTGATTCTCGGTGTCGGCTATGAAAAGGGTCGAACCGACGACAGCGAGCCCCTGCGGGCCCGCAAAGCGGGCTTCTTCGGCCAGGCCATCGCCCAGCCCGGGCTCGCCGCTGCCGAGGATTTCAACGACCTGCCCCGTAAAGTCGGCCACGACAATCCGGTTGTGGTTTGTGTCGGCGATAAAGAGCCGGGAAGACGCTTCGTCGGCCAGCACCTTCCCGGGGAAGGCCAGCGGCGAAGGCCGCAGCTTCTCCCGCTCCAGGGGAAACCGGACCGGCCGCCGGTCGATGAGCCCCAGGGCATCGAATTCGCTGACCATATCCTGAACCAGCGATTCCAGGGCTGGGTAGGGGAGTTCCCCCTCGTGCCGGCCGATGACCTTCCCGTTCGGGTCGATAAAGTAAAGGGTTGGCCAGGCCCGCCCGGCATACGCCTGCCAGACGACGAAGTCCCGGTCATTGATGACCGGGTGCTCGATGCCGAGACGCACCACCGCCTGCCGCAGGTTTTCAGTTTCCCGCTCGGTCGGGAACTTCGGCGAGTGGACCCCGATTACCACCAGCTCATCCCGAAACCGCCTTTCGAGCTTCCGCAACTGCGGAAGCAAGTGCAGGCAGTTGATTCAGCAGTAGGTCCAGAAATCGACCAGGACGAGTTTGCCCCGG
>JAUQQI010000302.1 GCA_030549955.1 Chloroflexota bacterium | reverse complement strand
CGTCCTTAAAGGTCAGCCAGGGGTGGCCCGTCTCCAGCAGGGCGGCCAGAATCCTCGTGTAAAGCTCCCGGGCGCTCAACCGCCGGAAGGCCCGGGCCGTAGCGGTCGAGGTGGGCCTGGCCGGGCCGGATGACCCGGTCTTTACCGAGGAAGACCTCCCCCCGTATGATGACCGGCTCAGAGCAGTCGTGGACCGCGACGGCATTGTCTTCGCCAGGATCTGGCCCGAAGCAAAGCTCCGCATTGCGGTAGCGCTCCGCCGGCAAGGCCGTATCGTCGCCGGTCACAGCGACGGGGTGAACGGCGCCCCGGCCCTCCCTGCCGCCGACATTGGGGGTCCCCCATGGGTCGGGCTGGAACCGATGTGGCCCGCGAGGCGGCCGACCTCATCCTTCTTGATGGACAACTTTTTATAAGCTCCGTGGAGCTCACCCGGACCGTCTTTAGCAATGTCCGCCGATTTCTCACCTTTCCTGGCCCTGCACATCGGGGCCGATACCATCTCTGCCATTGCCCTGGGCCCAGAACCACCCGAGCCCCAGGTGCCCCATGGCCCCCAGGATCGAGCGCCCTTGCTTGACCGAACCGTAGCCTTCCGGGCCTTCGGACTCATCGCCCCCGTCGAGGCAGCGGCCGTGATACTCGCGTTCTTTGTATATGGCAGCCGGGTGGCGGCCCAAGGATGTTTTCCCGGGGGCGAAGGGCTGCCCTCCGCTCCCGGGGCGGCTTTCGTCACGGTCGTGATGGCGCAGGTGGCGGCCAACGTCTTCGCCTGCCGCAGCGTGGAACCCCGCATGGTTGCCGCCCTTATCGAGCTGGCCGCCAGCCGCGGCCGCTCTTCTGGTCCCGCCGCTCGTCGCCGTCCCCGGGCGGACCCGGCCTCCGACGGCGGCCTGTTGGGTGGCCGGGAACCCGTGCTCAGGCTAGAGTAGACAACTCCGGGGGGACGCGGGCCGATTCGAATGAGGTCTGCGGTTTTCGGAAGCTGAATGTTCGCGCCGAGTACACCCTTGGGGACGCCGGTTGGCCAGTGGCTGACGGTGCCGACCGCCTCAGGCCGACAATGAGAGCTGCTTGTTGTCCGGGGCAGGTAAAATATCTGCAGTGGCCGCCCAAACCCTCCTTGGCCTTTACCGTCTCGCCCACGACTGCGGCATTCTGACAACCTACCGCGACGTGGGCGGGCGCCTGGTTCGGGCCAACCCTGACCAGCTCCTGGCCGCCCTCCGGGCATTCGGCCTCCCCATCGACGACCCGGCCCAGGCCGGCCAATTCCTCCGGGAACGGCAGACCCGGCGCTGGGAACAGATGCTCGAGCCCGTCTACGTGGCCTGGGACGGCCGGCTTGCGCTTTCGGTCCGGGTTCCGGCTTTCCGGCAGGAGCAGCAGGTCCGCATCGTCATGGAGCTTGAAGACGGGGAACGACTCGACTTTGAGGCGGACCTGGGGCAGCTACCGGTTCTGAGCCGGAGCCCCGACGGCCAACGGGTTGCGTGTAGGGTCCGCTTTCCTCATCTGCTAGCCCCAGGCTACCACCGTCTGCGGGCCGGGATTGGGTCTGAGCCGGACCGGGAAGCTCTGGTTATCTCGGCTCCAGTCCGGGCGGCGCCTGCCCGCGACCCGACGTGGGGCGTATTTCTGCCCCTTTACGCTCTGCAAACTGGCAGGAGCTGGGGCACCGGGGACTTTACGGACCTGAAGACCCTCGCCGAATGGGTGACTGACCTCGGCGGCACGGTAATCGGTACCCTCCCGCTGCTGGCTGCGTTCCTGGATGCCCCGTTCGAGCCGAGTCCTTACGCCCCGGTGAGCCGCCTCTTCTGGAACGACCTCTACGTCGACCCGACGGCTGCCCCAAATTTCTCCGCCTGCGAACCTGCCCGGGAACTGGTCGGCTCGGCGGAGTTTCGGGCCGCCCTCGAGCGGCTTAGGACCGGGCCCCTGGTGAACTACCGGGAAGCTTACGCCGTTAAACGCCGGGTCTTAAGTCTGCTGGCCGCCGACTTTTTTGCCCGCTACCCTGACCATCCGGACTTTGCGAAGTTTCTTACGGAACGACCGGATGTCAAAGACTACGCCCGGTTCCGGGCTGTGGCCGAGCGATTTAGGGCGGGCTGGCCCGGATGGCCCGAGCGCCTGCGGTCGGGGCTGATAAAACCCGCCGATTTCGACGAGCCGGCCTGGCGGTATCACCTTTTCGTTCAGTGGCTCGCCGACCGGCAGCTGGCCGGAATACCGGGCCTGTATCTTGATTTGCCCCTGGGCGTTCACCCGGACGGTTATGACGTCTGGCGCCACCGGGAGATTTTTGTCCTGGGCACCCGTGCCGGGGCACCCCCGGACATGTTTTTTACTGCCGGTCAGGACTGGGGATTTCCACCCCTCCACCCGGAGCGGCTCCGGGCATCGGGCTACGCCTATTTCATCGCCGCCCTGCGCCACCACATGCGCCGGGCTCGCATGCTCCGGATTGACCACGTAATGGGCCTCCACCGCCTCTACTGGGTTCCGCCAGGCCTGGATGCAAGGTCCGGCCTGTACGTCCGGTATCCGGCGGACGAGCTCTACGCGGTTCTCTGCCTGGAGTCGGCCCGGAGCGGATGCGCCGTAGTGGGCGAAAACCTTGGGACCGTGCCGCCCGAAGTAAACCCGACCCTGGCGCGACACGGCATTCTTGGCATGTATGTCCTGCAGTTCGAGCTACGGGCCGATGGCTGGCCTCGCCCACCTGAAGCGAATTCGGTTGCAAGCCTCAATACCCACGATACCCCAACCTTTGCCGGCTTCTGGGCCGGCTCCGACATTGCCGACCGGGCTGACCTGGGCCTCGTGGATGAAGCCGCGGCGGCGGCCGAACGTGAATACCGGGCTCAGCTCCGGGCTGCCGTTGTGGCGTTTCTGCAAGAAACCGGTCTGCTGTCGTCACAGGAAGCCGACCTTCCCGCCGTCCTCCGGGCTCTTCTCATGTTTCTGGGCCAAAGCCAGGCCGCGATAGT
>JAUQQI010000076.1 GCA_030549955.1 Chloroflexota bacterium | reverse complement strand
GATTCGGAAAATTGCAGGCCACCGGATTGAGGGTTCCCCGCTGGAACAAATAAGCCTCCACGTTGACAAAACGGGCCATACCCAGCGGAGCCGGCTGACCCTGCCCGTCGTGAGGCCAGACAATCTGAATCCGGGCATCTACCTGGGGGCTCTGAGCGCTCCGAACTGGCGGAGCCTGGCTGGAGAACGCGGCCAGGGTAACGAAAATCGCCGGTATCAGGGTCGCTGGCCTCGCTAAGACCTTGCCCATCACCGTCTCCTCTATCGCAACTGTCCCGAAATCCTATAGTACACCGAAAGCTGTCCACCCCGTAAAGAGAATCTTGCCTTTTGCGCTTACTGGAAGTATGATGGAAGTAAATTGGAAGACCGGGGCGGTAAGGGCTACTGTAGGGAGGGAGGTCCGGCGCGCCTACCGGGCCGCGAATAATGATGGGTGCCGAGGCATCGGGCGGCAGGGTCCCGGCGGAAAGCAGTCGGGGTACCGAAGGCTGGTTTGCCATCGACCGGAACAACCGCGTCGTTGAATGGGACGAGGGGGCCGAGTCCCTGCTGGGCATCTCCCGGGCCGAAGCCCTCGGGCAGGAATGTTACCGGGTTGTCAGCGGCCTCGATGAGCTCGGCCGGCCGGTTTGCGGGCCGAACTGTCCGGTTCACCGCGCCTTGCGCCTTGGTCTTCCCGCCACCAGTTCGCCCCTCGTTGTCCGGGCCCGCGACGGCCGTCTTATTCGGATAACCTGCCAGCTCTTTGCCCTGCCTGACCCACCCGGCGGCACCCTTGGCCGGCTGCGGCCCGCCATCCTTAGGTCGTCGGAGGTTGTTGATGACCTTGCCGTCACCTCGGCCCTCTCGGGCCAGGTGCCGGCTACCTCCTTGCAAAGGAGCGTCGACCAGGTCCTGAACTTCCTGCTCAGGGTCACCGGTGCCGAGGCGGGTGAGGTCTGGGTCGTTGAGCCGGGGGGCCGCAGTATCGTTTTTGTGAGCCATCAGGGCCAGTTTCACCCGGCCTTTACCCAGATGACCCGGTTCGCGCCGGGTGAGGGGTTCCCGGGTGTTACCCTGCTTGCCAAACAGCCAATCTGCACGGACCGGTTGCCGGAACAGCCCTACGTTCTGCGGTCCCGTCTGCGGCGTTCAGGGCTTCAATCCTACGTAAGCGTGCCGCTCATCGGGGCGAGCGGCAAGATGGTCGGTACTATCGGGATATCGTTCCTGGAGCGGGAGGTCAACTTCGGGCGGGTCCTCCGGCTTCTGGGCTGGGTCAGCACGTCCCTCGGGCTCAAGGTCGATGCGACCCTGGCCGAATTCCGGGAATCCGCCCGGGGCCAGTTTACCCGGATGGTCTTCGAAGGGGAACCGGACCTCCGCCGGGCCCTGGAGTGGCTCCTCGTCGAGATGGTTCGGCTCGCCGGCGCTGACGGCGGCGAGCTTTACCTGGTCGGGGAGGGCCTTATTGCCCGGTACGGACAGCCGGAGGCCCTGGCGGCTTCGTCCGAACCAGTCGTCAAGGGACTGCTGGCGCCGGCCTTGCCCGTTCCGGCCGGTCTGCCCCGGTCCTGGCACGCCAGAGTGTCGACCGGCGGCGCCTGGTGCTGGATCCCGCTGCTGGCCGAACACGGCCTTATGGGCCTAGTCATGCTCTACTACGGGGCCCGAAAGCAGTTTCCACCTGAAGGGATGTTCGGAGCCCTGGAACATTTCGGCGCCGCCGTAACGGAGAGCCTGTGCCTGCTGAAGCCGTGGTTGATGCGGCGTGGCTCCGGTAGCGGAGTCGCACGCCTGCCTGGCCGGAGCCCGGTGAGCCTGGAGGGTGCGGCAGGAGCGCTGATGGCCAGGACGGTGGGAGCCAACCCGGATGTCGGAAACGGCCGGGCAGCCGCCCGGGTCGAGATCCGGTGCCTCGGCCCATTTGAACTGGTGGTTGACGGCAAACTTATAACCCCGGCTAAGGTCTCCCGCAAGAAAGCCATCACTCTGCTTAAAGTTCTGCTGGCCCATCATGGGCGGCCGCAACCGAAAGAAACCCTGATCGACCTCCTTTGGCCCGGAGCCGACGCGGAAACCAAGGCGAGCCAGTTTCACGTCCTGGTCCACGAGCTGCGAACCCTTATCGAACCGGGTGAACGGGACCACCGCTGGACCTATATCTGCAATGAGGGCGACCGGTACTACTTCAACATGCAGTCGGGGGCCTTCATTGACGCCCAGGAATTCAGCCGGCTCTGTGAGCAGGGACGCTGGGCGGAGGCCAGGGGCGACCGGGAAGAGGCCATGAAGGCCTATGAGCAGGCGGTCGAACTCTACCGGGGGGACTACTTCGAAGATGAGCCCTATGCCGACTGGTGCTGGCATGAAAGAGAACGTCTTCGGGAAATGTGCGTCGAAGCCCTCACCCGGCTCGCTGATATGTGGGCCCAAGGTGACAACTGGGATGAGGCGATTCGTTACTTGCGCCGGGCCCTCGACCTGAACCCGGTCCGGGAAGACCTCCACAGCAAACTAATGTATGCCCTCTGGGCCTCAGGGCGGCGGGCTGAAGCGGTCCGCCAGTATCAAACCTGCGCCCGGATTCTCAGCGAGAAGCTCGGTCTGACCCCTCTCCCCGAAACCCAGGAGCTTTTCCAGAAGATTCAGGCGTCACCTTACCCCAACGGGTTTGATTCCCAGACTTAGGCGACAGATGCCCGGAACAAAACCGGGGGTGCGGCCATCTCGGAGGAGAAAGAAGGAGTCGAGGCCTTCGCTAAACGATAGCAGGGGGGAGCCCGCCCGACCTCGACTCCTTCCCATGGACGCGGTGGGACCACAGATCGCCGTTGTGCCCACCGTCGCCACCGGCTCCCGAAAGTCCCGCCGGACCGCTCAGTCACCAGCCGGCCCGTGCTCCGGGGAGGCTGCGGGCCTATCCGCCAATCTGGATCATCCTTCTCAAGTTGGGGATGATGCCCTCGTTGACCAGGTGCCGCTCAGGCTTGGTCTGAATCGCAGCCCGCAAAAGGGCCTCAAGCCCGGCCTCATCCAGCC
>JAUQQI010000050.1 GCA_030549955.1 Chloroflexota bacterium | reverse complement strand
GGCCCTGGTCTACGCCCACGCCCGCGGCCTCATCCACCGGGACGGAAAGCCCCACAACATCCTGCTCAAAGCCGATGGAAACCGGTGGGAAGCGAAGCTGGCCGACTTCGGCCTGGCGAAGGTCCTCTCAGCGACAAGTCTGACCCTGACCCAGGAGGTTTTCGGCACCCCCCAATATGTCGCCCCGGAGGCCGTGCGGGGCGAGCGGGTCACCCCGGCAGCCGACCTCTACTCGCTGGGGGTCGTCCTCTTTGAGATGCTGACCGGGCAGACGCCCTTTGCGGGCGAAAGCCCGGCGGAAGTGGCCTTCAAGCACCTCTCGGCGAACCCGCCGCCTCCGTCGAAGTTTAACCCGCAGGTCCCGCCAAGCCTCGACCGCCTGGTGCTTCAGCTCCTGGCGAAAAATCCGGTCAACCGGCCGCAGAAGGCTGGTGAAGTGGTCTCGGCCCTGGAGACCTTCGCCCGAATCGACCATGTCCCGACGGCCCGGATCGTCACCGGCCGCCGGGCTACCGGGCCGGCTGTCGGCTACCGGTCCCGCACGGCAGCACCCGCCCGCCGGCGGGTTGGACTTTTGCCCTTTATTATTGTCTTCCTGCTTGCGGTTGCGGTTCTGCTGGTCGCGGCCGGGCTTTACGTCATGGTCCGGGGCGTCCCGATTTCGCCGGTTGCCACCGTCAGTCCCCGGTCGGCTCCGACGCCGGTCGCCGAGAACCCGACACCGGCGCCCCCGGCTACGGTCGTTGTACCTGGGGTTGTTGGGATGACCCTGGAGGATGCCCGGGTCAGGCTCGGAAGCCGCGACCTGAAACTCGAGGTCGTCGGGCAGGCCCACAGCGGTACGGTTCCCGAGGGCCGGATCGTCCGCCAGGTCCCGGAGGCGGGGGCAAGCGTCCAGCCCGGCACGACCGTCTCGGTCACGGTGAGCCTGGGTCCGGAGCTGGTGACGGTGCCAGGGGTTGTTGAGTGGGCCTATGACGACGCCGAAGCGGCCCTGGAACGGCTGGGCCTGGACGTGGAAAGGCGGGACGAATTTGCCCTCCAGACGCCGGCCGGCGTGGTCATGCGCCAGGACCCGCCGGCCGGAACCCGGGTGATGCCGGGAACGAAGGTCACCCTGGTCGTGAGTCGGGGTCTGCCGAAAGTGCAGGTTCCGAACGTCGTTGGCCAGCGGCTCCCGGATGCGATGCGCATCCTGGAAGGGGTCGGGCTCAGGATCAAGTGGCCGCCGACCGAGCAGGGCCGGGCCGACAATATCCCGCCGGACGTTCTGAATCGGGTCTGCGTCGGGTGCGTCCTCAGCACTGACCCGCCGGCCGGCCAGGAAGTTACCTTCGGCACCGAGGTGAAGATCGCCGTCCGCAAGGACTGAGGTCTGGTGGCAACCTTCTACGTCGGCACGTCCGGCTGGCATTACCGTCACTGGCAGGGCATTTTCTACCCGCCGGAGCTTCCACCCCGGCAGTGGCTCGGGTACTTCTGCCGGTTCTTCCCGACGGCCGAAATTAACGCCACCTTTTACCGGCTGCCAAAGCCGGAAACCTTTGCCGGCTGGGCCAACGGCACCCCGCCGGGCTTTCTTTTCAGCGTGAAGGCGAGCCGCCTGATTACCCACTACCGGCGCCTCTCAGATGTCGCCGAGGCGGTTACGACCTTTTACCGTCACCTGGAGCCCTTAAGGCCGAAAACGGCGGCGGTCCTCTATCAGCTTCCGCCCAGCTTCGCCGCCGACCTCGGGTTGCTCGAGGCATTTCTTAAAGAAATCCCGCCGGCGCCCAAGCCCGTCTTCGAATTTCGCCACCGGAGCTGGTTTGCGCCCGAAACCTACGCCGCCCTGGGGGCCGCCGGGGCGGCCTTCTGCATTAGCGACCTCGCCGGCCTGGACTGCCCGGCAGTCTCGACCGGGGGCCTTATCTACCTGCGGCTCCACGGCCAGCCCCGGCCCTACTCGGGAACCTACACCGACGAACAGCTTGATACCTGGGCGGCCGAGCTTGCTCGGCTGAGCGAATCGGCCGACCTTGGGCTCGTTTACTTCAATAACGACGTCGCCGGCCATGCCATTACCGATGCCGGCCGGCTCATGCGGCGGCTGGCGAGCCTGGGCCTGAAGGTGGTCAGGGTCGAAACTCCAGCCGAAGCCGTCTGACCAGCCGGCCGGAATTCATCCGCAGGTACCCGCCCCGATACCAGACCCGGAACTGGTCGAGGTAGTGGCGGCTGAACGGACTGCCTGCCTGGCCGGTGTTTGTTACCCAGTGGCCGTCCTCCGGTTCGGCCAGGTCCACGACCTGCCGGTAGTTGGCCACCCAGCCGGTTGCGTCAAATGCCGCCGGCGGCAAGAATGACGCCTGGCAAACGGTATCGAAATCGCCCCAGAGGGGCCGGTCCGGGCCCCGCCAGAGCCGGCCAATAGCCGGCAGGGTTCCGAGGGGGTGGGTGAACCTGAGCCGGTGGACCCTCCCCCACCGCCACCCGGCCGGGTCGCGGCCGGCCCGATGCTCCCAGAAGGCCAGGGCTCGCCGGACGGCCTCTTCCAGCACGCCGTCGAAGGATCCCTGTCCGAGACCTGCCAGGATAAAGCTGCTGAGCCGGCCGGTAAATCCGTTAATCGGGGCAAAGGGGTGGAGGCCCTGCCCAAGGAGCAGGTCGGTCGTGGCCGGGTCGAGACCCTGGGCCTCGAAACAAGTCCTGACAAGCTCCACCCGCAAAACCTCCAGGAAGCCGGCCGCGGCTGAGTCGGACCGAACTGCCCCGTCCCATTCGGTCAGAAGCCGTCGGACCGGGTCTGGCAGGTTGCTGGCAGCCCGAATGACGTGGTCCCGGAACCGGGTCAGGGGAATCGAAACCAGGTCCTGCTGGCAGGCAATGAAGTCGCGGGTGGAGAGCCGGGGACGGCCGTCGAGGAGGGCATGAATTCGGGCGGCCCGGTACGGGTCGGGCCAGTCGATGCCCAGGTATTCGCCGGTCGCGGCCAGTACCGGGAATTCGTTTGCGCTGAAGACAAAGCCGGCCGGCGGATTAAGGA
>JAUQQI010000108.1 GCA_030549955.1 Chloroflexota bacterium | reverse complement strand
GTCAGTATATAGCCGCTCACCTTCGGCTACCCGCCGCGAAACTTGCAGGAACCAGGCCTCGTCCCCACGGTTGACCCCGGCTGCCAGCGCCAGGTAGAAGCTGACAAAAAAGAGCCCCAGTGTCAGGATAGCCTGCCGGCCAATACGCCTCGAAAAAGCTGAAAAGGCAGGGCGTGTTGCCACAATGGAAAACTCTCCAGAATAGTTTCGAGCCTCCGACCCCACCGCGTATTGGCCAGTAGCGGTGGAAAAAAGCCGAAGCGCCTCAGCGACAGCTCGCCAAAGCCGGCTGCTCCCATGGCCGGGAACAAAATGGTCGGACGCATGTTTAATAAGCCGCGCTCGGCCCGCCAGCTCATGCCCGGAGTAATGAGGATCTGCAGGTAGTAGAGCGGGTTATAAGGATTCGGCTCAAGGAAGATGGCCTTCCCGCCGGGTTTTAGCAGCCCGGCCATCGACCTGAAAGCCCGCGAGAGGTCGGCGAGTTGTTCAAGGACAAAGAAGCCAACCACCGCGTCATAAGGTCCGCATAGCTCAGCCGGGGGGTCATGAATATCGCCGCAGTAGACCGGGATCGCGTACCCGCCCCGACTGAACTCTTGGAACTTTTCGATAAGGAAGGGCGATAGCTCTAGGCCTTCGACCACAAAACCCAGCTCTGCGAGCAAAAACGCGTGTCGGCCCATCCCGCAACCTACCTCCAGGATGCGGTCACCAGGCTGAAGCGCCCCAAATCCGATGAGCTCCTGAAGGTGGCGCATTACGTAGGGCGTCCGCGCCGGCCGCATGGTCGGCTTCACCCGCCTCCCAAAGTACTCCCGCTGTAACTGGTTATGCCTGGCGATCTGACCTTCCGTCACGTCGCGGACTCCTCCAGCCCGCGTCTGAAGCTCTCGGGCATCCGCCGATAACGCGCCGGGTGGAGCCGGAGCCGAATAGCCAGCCACAGCAGGCTAAGACCCAGGCGCCAGCGGGCCCAGACGCTGTAAGCTGAAGCACCGGTCAAACGCCGGTCGCGGCGGACGGCAACCGATTTCGACGGCAGTCCGGCGCAGCCAACCAAGGTCGGGATATGCGGCCGGGGTACCCTCCAGGCCAGCAATTCAGCCCGCGCCCTAGCGTCCATCAGGCAGAAACCGCCCGCATCCATGGGCACGCGGCAGATGAGGGCAAGCGCGGCCCGGAAAACCAACCCCGTGGCTAGCCGGGAGAGACTCTCGTAGCGGCCCCGTCGGCCGGCGAACACTACAGACACCTGCCCCTCCGCGGCTTGCATCGCTTCCAGCAGTTTTGGGATAGCCTCCGGTGGGTCCTGGAGGTCGGCATCCATCACTACGGTGAAGCGGCCGCTGGCCTCCTGGAGTCCCAACCAGGTCGCCGGCCCCTGCCCTACGTTACGTCCGAGGTTAAAAACCCTCACGCGGCCATCCGCCGCAGCAATTTGCTTCAATACTTCGGCTGATCCCTCTGGACAGGCATCATTGACGAAGATGACCTCCCATGGTCGCTCAAGCCTGTCAAGAACAACCCGGAGCCGCTGGTACAGCGGCCAGAGCGTGCCTGCATTCCGGTAGACCGGAATCACTACGCTGATTTCAACCACGGCAATCACTCCTGAGAAGGTGCCCCTCAACCCACTCCAGAGTCCGGACCAGTCCCGCCCGGAGTGTCCACCTCGGCGACCAGCTCAGCCTCCTGGCGGCCTTCTGGATATCAGCCACCCAACAGACCGTATCAGCCGGCCCCGGAGGGTACGAGTCCGGTATGACAAAGATCGGGCGAGCTGTGACCTCCTCGGCCAGTCGAACCACGTCCTCGTTGGTCCACTGCACACCGGTACCCAGGTTGAAGGCTTCACCCGGCCGGATCCAGGCCTTTGCTACCCGCAAACAGCCCTCCACCACGTCGTCAACGAAGATGAAATCATGCCGGTAACCCGGCGGTGTAAGCCGCACCGGCTCGCCCGTGAGGGCCGACCGCAGCAAGGTGGGAATAAACCGACGGGGACTTTCCCAGGGCCCGTAGACGCTGAAGGGGCGAACAATCACCGCCTCTAGCCCCCGGTCCTGGGCGTAAAACCTTACCAACCGGCTGGCCAACGCCTTGGCGAGTCCCCTTTCCGTGACCGGTCGAAGCGGGTCTGACTCCCGCGTGGGGCGACCCATCCGCCCGTATTCCAGAGAACTGCCCACGTGGACGAAGCGCACACCGCCAGCCTTTAGAGCCCCCTCCAGGAGATGCAGCGTGCCGACCACAGCTACCTGGGTCGCCTGGACCCGGGCACCGAAGGTCGCAGGGTGCCCGCCAGGCATCGCCAGGTGAAAGAGCGTCGCCGGTTTCACAGCTTGAAGAACACCCACTACTCCCGCGCCGTCCAACAAGTTCACCCGGTGAAGGGTTACCCGGTCCGCAACCCCACTTAATCGCCACAGGTCACTTTCGGGCCGGGCGATAATGTGGACCTCGAATCCGTCGGCTAAAAGTCGACGGACCAGGTTGGCCCCGATGAAGCCCGTCCCACCTGTGACCAGGATTCTAGGACCCACCGACAATTCTCCCGTTACGTTCTCGGAAAAAAGGCTCCGCCATTTCAATGGCCATGAGCAGAGCCTGGCGAGCGGCCTCAAGTTCCGAATTCGGGGCACGCAGAGCCTGCTCGATGGCCTCAAGAATGCGGCGTACTCCCCGGCTAACATCGTGCCCCTTAATATCCCTCAAAAAGGACCGGCGCATGAAAGTGAACTGGCAGTTAAGGCGGGCCAACTCGTAAATGATCAGACGGCAGGGAATCGGAAAGCCGCGGTCAGGGAGGGTAACCCCGGCAAAGCCGAATGGGACCGCGAACGCGGCACGGACCAGCTCTACGATGCCGTCGGTTACTGCCCGGAAAGGATTCGGGGCGCCCCGTTCAATGGCCAGGTCATGAAGGCCCAGGTATACCCGGGAAACAGGCAGTCTTCCAAGCTCGTACCGAAGCCGTACGGCCTGAAGCGTCTCGACCAGGATCGCGACCCCAACCCGACCACCGGCCCAGGTCA
>JAUQQI010000254.1 GCA_030549955.1 Chloroflexota bacterium | reverse complement strand
GGGGGGCCGGGTCGTACGAGACGATCCGCGCCACGACCATGCCCCCGAGCCACTCCCGCACGTAGCGCTCCTGAAGCCCAGCGGCTTGGGCAATGCGCTCACTTGTCGCCGCCGGCATTTCGGCCATGGTATCGAAAAGGCGGGTCTGATGCCCCATGCTCACCAGTATTCCTGAAAACGCATCAGTGAGTAGCGCCATCATCCTTCCGGCGAACGCCTCAGCCTTCGCTTGATCTGTCGTCTCGTTCATCGTCTACCTCCAAGAATCGGTTTACGGTGCATGGGTAGCCTTCCTCATGAGCACTTGAGCGAACTCGCCCACTCTCTTTCCAGGGTCCCGATGTATCCGGGTGGAACAGCCCGCCAGGGCCAAATTTCCGTACTGCGGGCAAGCTAGACCCACTCGCCGTCGCCGAGATAAATCCTGCGCTTGGCCGCCGGTTCGCCGACCCAGCCGCAAAAGCATGCCTCTTTCACAAGCTCCTCCTCACCTGGTGACCTCCGGGAGCGGACCAGGCGGACCGGCCGGACCCGGGGACCGCAGGTCTTCGGCGCAGTCCCAGAACGCGCTGTGAGGGCTTGCGACCGACCGCTGCCAGAAGCCCCCAACGTCCGGCCGGCACCATTGCATGTCCGGGCTATGCAGCCTGTTGGGGCCGATAAAGCTTTCCGCTGCGGCCTCCCGGAACATGGCCTGCCCCGGTGACGCCCCGGGACCCGTAGCCGAGAGCCCCCAAATGTAGAACGCCCCAACTACTGCCAAGGCCGCAAGGCCCCAGGGCATCAGCTGGCTAATAACTAGGCCCATGGCCTGATGTTCTGATTTACCCGGAAGAGGTTATCCGGGTCGTACTTTCCCTTGAGCCGGGCCAGGCGCTCATAATTCACGCCGTAGGCTGTCCGGACCGCGGCCTCGCCGCTATCGGCCTCATCATTTACATAGGCCCCGCCCGTCGAAAAGGGTTCTAACCCGCGGTGCATCTCCCGGACCCAGTCCCGGTGGTTGTCGGCCGGCCCTTCAAGCCACATCCCGATGATGCTCACCAGAAAGCCTGAACGGTGGGCGAAGGCGGTCGCAGCTGGGTCCACCCGACCCATCGCACCCCCGAGGGGCTGAATCAGAACAATGGAGCGGGGCGAGCTGAACCGGCCGCAAAGGTCGGTTATAACATCAATGGCGCCGTCCGAGAGGTCTCCAATGACCGAGGACTTCCAGTAGTGCCGGGCGCCGAAGGGGGCCGCGTCGTCGATCATCCGCTGGACCTGGACGTAGGGCATCGGACCGGTCATATCCATCAGCGGGCGCATGAATTTGGCCAGGGGTTCGGCAAGCCGCCGGCCCTCGTCGACGGGCCCGCAGTGGCACATAGCCAGCCCCACCACCGGCACCCCCTCGGGCGAGGTAAGACAGGCGGCAAAAACATTAAATTCATCGGGCATCCCGGCCACGTAGTCCCGGTAAGACCGCAGAACCTGCTTTGCCTGTGACAGTGGATAAAGAATGAGGCCGCCGAATACCGCCGGTCCGACCGGGTGAAGCTGATAAGTGAGCTCGGTGACGACCCCGAAGTTGTGGCCGGCGCCCCGAAGCGCCCAGAAAAGGTCCGGGTTTTCAGCTTCGCTGGCCCGGCGGACCCGACCGTCAGCGGTGACGACTTCGGCCTCAAGCAGGTTGTCGCAGGCCAGCCCGTATTTGCGCATGAGCCAGCCGATGCCCCCACCGAGGGTCAGGCCGGCAATACCCGTATCGGAGACGGTTCCCATCGTGGTGGCGAGGTCGAACTGCTGGGTCCGGGCGTCGAATTCGCCCAGGCGCAGACCCGGCTGGGCCTTAATAGTCCGGGCCCTGGGGTCGACCTCAGCCGCCTTGAGATTCGACAGGTCCAGCATGACGGCCCCGTCGGCGACGGCGTGGCCGGCGACGCTGTGTCCCCCGCCCCGAATGGTCAGAAGCAGGCCCTTTTCGCAGGCCAGGTCGACGGTGCGGACGACATCGGTGGCGTCGGCCGGCTGGACGATGAGGGCCGGCCGGCGGTCGATAAAAGCATTAAAAACCCGGCGAGTCGCCTCGTAGTCGGGATCCTCCGGCGTGATGAGCTGGCCCTTGAGCTTTGCCTTAAGGGCATTGACCTCGGTCCCCTTCAGGGAGACCTCCCGGCCGTCGAGGGTTATGGCTTTGAATTCTTTCATAGGCACCTCCTTCGTCCGGATTAGAGTGTGACCAGCAGGAATCCCGGCTGGTCCACATCCAGCGTACTGGAACAGGTGGCTACTAACATCGTGGAAAATACGGATTTTAAGCTGGGCCGGTACTGAGTTTTCCGCGGGATCGGGTCGGGCCGCGAGGCCAGCCGCCGGACGTGCTAAGCTTAATAACGGACGTCCCGTAAGGAGACCTCAGCTGATGCTCAAGTCGCACAACTGCGGTGAGTTACGCCCGGCCCACGTCGGCCAGGAGGTTACCCTGGCCGGCTGGGTCCATCGCCGCCGGGACCACGGCGGGCTTATCTTTATCGACCTGCGGGACCGGTCCGGACTGGTCCAGGTCGTTGCCAACCCGCAGGTATCTTCCGATGCCCACGAGCAGGCGGCCCTCTGCCGGGCCGAATACGTCATCCTGGTTCGCGGCGTTGTGAGCCGCCGCCCCCCGGGCACTGAGAATCCGAATCTGCCGACTGGTGAGGTTGAAGTTGTTGCCCGGACCCTTGAGGTCCTTTCGGCGGCCCGAACCCCGCCCTTCCCCATCGCCGAAGACCAGGCCGTCGATGAGTATGTGCGGCTCAAGTATCGCTACCTGGACCTGCGCCGGCCGAAGATGCGGGACAACCTGATCCTCCGCCACCGGGTCACCAAGTTTATCCGGGACTATCTGGATGCCCGGGGCTTCATTGAAGTCGAAACGCCGATCCTGACCAAGAGCACCCCGGAGGGAGCCCGGGACTACCTGGTGCCGAGCCGGGTTCACCCTGGTAAGTTCTACGCCCTGCCCCAGTCGCCTCAGCAGCTCAAGCAGCTGCTGATGGTGGCCGGCGTCGAAAAGTATTTCCAGATCGCCCGGTGATTCCGGGACGAGGAC
>JAUQQI010000185.1 GCA_030549955.1 Chloroflexota bacterium | reverse complement strand
TCGAGGCCGAACACGTAGCGGACCATCTCGGCATAGTAGCCGGCCTCGGCGCTTGACTTCATCCGGGCGAAGGGCTCATGCAGGAGCTTATTGATGATTGCGTCGGCCATGGCCCGGACGACCGCCCGCTACGCCTCGGAGAGCCCACCGAGACGGCGAAAGGCCCGCCGAAGCTCGGCCTCCCGGATAGCCTCGGCCCGGCGGCGCAGGGCCAGAATCGTCGGAAGGACCTGCCGGCCCCGCCACCACTCGGTAAAGCTCTCAACTTCTTCGGCGATAATCGCCTCAACCCGGCCGACCTCCTGCTCCCGGCCCCGACGGTTGGCGGCACAGAGGGCCTCCAGGTCGTCGATATCGTAAACGACCGCCCCGGACAGGCCCCGAACGGCCGGGTCAACATTGCGGGGGACCGCGATATCGACAAAGACCAGCGGCCGACCCGACCTGCGGCTCAAAACCGAACTGACCAGCCGGGGCCGGATCAGCGGCCGAGTCGAGCCGGCCGAGGTGACGACGATATCGGCGGCCTCAAGGCCGGCCGAAAGGTTGCGCCAGGCCAGGGCCCGTCCGCCAAGTTGGGCCGCCAGGGCGGCCGCCCGACTGAACGTCCGGTTGACAACGAGGAGCCGGTCGGCCCCGGCCTCCCGGAGGGCCCGGAACGTCACCTCCCCCATCTTGCCGGCACCGACGACAAGGACCGTCCGGCCGGCGAGGCTTCCGAGAACCTGCCGGGCCAGGGCCACGGCCACCGACCCGACCGAAATGGGGCTCCGGCCGATCTCGGTCTCCGCCCGGGCCCGCTTGCCGGTGTGAACGGCGTGGCGGAAAAGGCCGTCAAGGACCGGACCGGCAGTGCCGTCGGTCCGGGCGGCGTCCAGGGCCTGCCGGACCTGACCCAGAATCTGGTGCTCACCCAGGACCATCGAGTCGAGGCCGCTGGCAACCGCAAAAAGGTGCCTGACGGCAGCCAGATGCTCAAGGGTGTAGAGGTACGGCTCGAATTCGGCCTGGGGCACCCGGTGGAAATCGGCGAGGAATCGACGGATACTGGCAGCCCCGGTTGAGGCATGCCCAACCAGGCCGTAAACCTCGGTCCGGTTGCAGGTGGAGAGGATGACACCCTCTGCGACGTAAGCCTTCAGGGCCGCGAGGCCCGAGCTGAGGGCTTCCGACGGGAAGGCGAGCCTCTCGCGGACCTCAACCGGGGCGGTTTTGTGACTAAGGCCGACAGTCAGAATAATCACGGGACTGAACCCGGTTTAATACGCCGCCGGGGCGGCACCACCGTCATATCTTAAAATTGCACCCCCACCTGTGTCAACCGGTACCCGCTTCCGCCGGACTTCCACGCCGCCCAATACACCCTGACAGCAAAACGGATGTTTGTTTGACAGCCTGGCGACAGGGGGTTATAATGGTCGTTGATTTATGCTGGTGCGAGCCATGGCTCGGCCGGTTCTGTGGGTGGTGGTTGCCCTCAGTCTGGCCGGAGCCCTCTTGGTCCCCCCGCTGGCTCGGGCCGATGACCCGGTTCAGCACCGGGTCCAGCCCGGCGAGACCCTCTGGTCTATTGCCGGCCGCTACGGCGTGCCCCTTGACGCAATTGTTGTAGCCAACAATCTTGCCGACCCGAACCGGATCCGCGCCGGGGATATCCTGCTCATCCCGGTGGCGAGCCCAGCCCCCCAAAGCGGGCCGCCAACTCCGGCCGCAAGCCAGGCCTGGACTTACACCGTCCAGCCGGGGGACACCTTCTGGGGAATAGCCCGCCGGCTCGGGGTATCCTTTAGCGACCTGGCGGCGGCAAACCCCGGGGTCAATCTCGGCCTTATCCATCCCGGCCAGGTGCTGAACCTGCCGGGCGACCCGCCTTCCCCGCCCGCTCCGGCAACCCTGCCGCCGACTCCGGCCCTCTCCGGCGATGGGATCCCGGTTAAGGTTTATTACTACTGCATGACCGGCCGGATGGCTTCGGGTCAGGCCCCATTTGAAGGGGCGGTCGCGGCCGACTGGAGCGTCTTTCCCCTCGGAACCCGGCTCCAGGTTGACGGCCTCGGCGAATTCACCGTCCTGGACCGGTTCGGGGTCGACCTCGGTCAGCCCCGCCTCGACGTCTGGGTCCGCTCTTGTGCCGAGGCCCTCCGGCGGGGGGTGGAGACCCGCCAGGTCTGGGTCATCGGGCCTTAAACCCGACCCGTCAACCGAGTCCCAGTTCGGCGAGCAGGTCCTTCCCGGTAAGGCGGCTGTAAGCCTCCAGGTAGCGGCTCACCGTGCCGGCGACCACCTCCTCAGGCAGGGGCGGGGCCGGCGGCTCCCGGTTCCAGCCCGAATGTACAAGCCAGTCCCGGACATACTGCTTGTCAAAGCTCGGCTGGGACCGGCCGGGCTCATACAGCGCTGCATCCCAGAATCGGCTGCTGTCCGGCGTGAGCAGCTCGTCGATAACGATAATTTGGCCCTCCAGCAGGCCAAACTCGAACTTCGTATCGGCAATGATGATTCCGCGGCCCTCGGCAATCTCCGCCGCCCGGTTATAGAGCTTAAGGCTCAGGTCCTTGAGGCACCCCGCCAGCTCCTCACCCACAAGGCCGACCATCCGGTCGAACGAGATATTCTCATCGTGGCCGGTCTCGGCCTTCGTCGCCGGGGTGAAAATCGGCTCCGGAAGCCGCTCCGCCTCCCGCAGACCGGCCGGGAGCCGGATGCCACAGACCTCGCCCGTCCGGCGGTATTCATCCCAGGCCGACCCGGCCAGGTAGCCCCGGACGACGCACTCGATATCGATCCGGTCCGCCCGGCGGACAACCATCGCCCGCCCGACCAGGTTGGAATCGCCCAGGCCGGCCGCCTTTTCCGGGTCGAGGACGACCTCCACCAGGTGATTCGGGACCAGGTCGGCCGTCTGCTCGAACCAGAACCGGGAGAGCATCGTGAGCACGGCCCCCTTCAGGGGGATCGGGGTTGGCAGAACAACGTCAAAGGCTGATATCCGGTCGGTCGCAACCATCAGGAGGTGCCGGTCGTCGAGGACATAAGTGTCCCGAACCTTACCCCGCCGGAACAGGGGCAAGGGCAGGTTT
>JAUQQI010000041.1:1845-3083 GCA_030549955.1 Chloroflexota bacterium | reverse complement strand
CAGGGTCTTGTTTGTCCGGCCCTGGCCGAACCCGTAGACGACCGGGTAGCCCCTGGTGGGCATAAGGTCGGCCTTAATGCCCCGGCGCTCAAGAAGGTCTTTGACGAGGCCGGCGCATTCGGCCATGCCGAGGCCCTGGGCCGCCACCGAAGGCTGCCGGCAGAGCTCGGTAAGCTCACCAATCGCCTTTTCGACATTCGCCTCGATATACTCCGAAACCTTCGACTGAAGCTCACTCATTCAATGCCTCCGCAGATTTGGGCTGACAAAATTATGGCCCGTCAGGCCAGGCCCTTTCCAGCGGCGGTTGTTTTTACCCAATGCAATTCTTTGACCAGCTTGACAGATATAAGCTAACATCCGGTGGTAGTTTTGGAAGGAGGTTGCTCAGGGATGGCACGGCTTCATGCTCGGGTCCACACGGGAGTGGTTCGCCGGCCGAGGCGGGCCGGACAGCTCATTGCCGAGGCCCTGGTCGCCGAGGGGGTCGACCTGGTCTTCGGTATCCCGGGGTCGCATATCCTTGACATTTACGACGGGCTTGCCGATTTCCGGGACCGGGTCCGGCACGTGACCTGCAAGCATGAGAACAACGCCGCCTGGATGGCCGAGATGTACGGGCGGCTTACCGGCCGGCCTGGGGTTTACCTGGCAACGGCCGGTCCGGGGGCCATCAATTCCATGTCGGCGGTGGCCCAGGCCTACACGACTGCGACGCCCCTGGTCAGCATTACCGGCTCGCCCCTGACAAGGGACTACAAAGAGGGCCTCCACGCGGTTGACGACCCGGATTTTACGGCCCGGATGTTCCGGCCGATAACCAAGTGGTCTTACCGGGTCAGGCGGCGGGAGGAGCTGCCCGATGCGCTCCGGCGGGCTTTTGCCGTCGCCCGGTCGGACCGAACCGGCCCGACCCACATTGAAATACCCTGGGACATCCTCCAGGGCGAACCGGCCGAATTCCCCGACTATCGGCCGGCCCGGGTCAGGCGCCGCCACCCGGACCCCGGGGTTGTGCGGACCGCCGCCGACATCCTGCGCCGGGCCCGGCGGCCGGTTCTCTGCTGCGGGGTTGGGATTATCCGAAGTCGGGCCCAGGCCGAGGTTGGGGAGCTTGCCGCCCGGGTTGGGGCGCCGGTCGTGATTACCGGTGACGGCTACGGCGCCCTGACCGAAGACCACCCCCTCTACGCCGGGGTGCTCGCCCTGGGCGCCTTCGGCCGGGACCCGTTCCCGGC
>JAUQQI010000041.1:0-1835 GCA_030549955.1 Chloroflexota bacterium | reverse complement strand
TCTGCGGGTCGGAACCCCGCAGGCTGAGGCGATTACCGATGCCGCCCCCAGTGACTACGTTTTTATCGGGTTTGACCATGAGTCCAACCTGCCTGCCCGGGCGGCCGCCGCCCAGGTCTGCGACAACCGCCTCTTTCTCCAGGCCCTGCTCCGGGAGCTGGGCGGCTTCCGACGGCGCCCCGACCCGGCCCTGGTCGAACTGATTCGACGCTACTGGCAGACCCTGCGGGCCGGGCTGGCGGCCGAGCTTGAAAGCTACCGGCAGGCCAGGCCGATTCACTTTGGCCTGGCCGTAAAGGAGCTTTTGGACCGGCTCGACGAGGATGCGATCGTGGTCACCGACGTCGGCGTCCACAGCGTCTGGGGCAATCAGCTCGGCCGGGTCCGCCGGCCTGACAGCCTCCAGCTGGTTGGCCGCTGGGCCGAGATGGGCTTTGCCTTGCCGGGGGCGATTGCGGCGAAGCTCGTCTACCCGAACCGGCAGGTGGTCGGCATCACCGGGGATGGCTGCTTTTTGATGTCGGACAACGACTTTGCGACCGCCGTTCAGGAGCGGGCAAATATCCTGCTGCTCATCATGAACGATTCCCAGTACGGGATGATTTACAAGATGCAGCGGGACCGGTTCGAGCGGGCCTACGCCTCGGACCTATACACCCCGAATTTTGCCCGGTACGCCGAGGCGTTCGGGGCGGCCGGATTCCGGGTTGAGGACCCGGCCGACCTGCCGGCTGTCATTGACCGGGCTCTCAAAGCGAGCCGGGATGTACCGACTATCGTTGACGTCGTGGCGGGCTACACCTACCCGTACCCGCCCGTTGACCGGGTTGTGGCCGGCCTGGTCGGCTGAGTCCCACGTCGAATTTATTCTTTAGCCGTTGCCAGCCGGCCCAGGATCAGATACAGCACAAACGAGACGGCCAGACTCGGCAAGGTTGCCCCAAGCCAGGGAGCCAAGCCGGGCAGGTTCAGGGCCGGGAGGCCGGAAATCGCCAGGTAGACGGCTACCCCAACGGCCCAGACGATAATAGCTACCCAGTTAAACCCGCCCCGATACCAGTAGCGGCCGCCGACCCGGTAGACTTCAGCGACGTCGTAGCGGCCCCGGCGCAGGATGAAGTAATCGGCCAGCAGGGCGCCCAGAAGGGGCACGAAGAACGACCCGATGAGGAGCAGGAAGCTCTCGTACTGGACCAGGGGAATCGTCGCCCCCAGGACCAGGACGAGGACACCGATGGCCAGGGCGAAGGCCCGCTGTCCAACCTGGGGAAAGAGGTTCTGAAGGGAGACGGCCGTCGAATAGATGTTGGCAAAGCCCTCATCGGTCTCATCAACCAGGAGGACAAGCAGGGCAGCCCAGCCGGCCGTCAGCCCGGCGATGGCCGAGATGAGGGGCGCAACCGGGGCGTTCGGGTCAACGATGACCCCGGCCGCCAGGGTAAGCAGGGCGCCCAGGGCGTAGAACCAGGCGTGGGGAATAAAATACTCGAGGCCCGTCCCCCAGCCGGCTTCGGCGCGGGTGCGGGCGAACCGGCTGTAGTCGGCCACGAGGGGGAACCACGAAATGGGCATGGCAATGACCAGGTCAACCGCGAGCCAGAAGGTCAGCTCGCCGGTTCCGGGCCGGTTCCACCACTCCCGGACGTCGTAGTTGAGCAGGACAGCGGCCGTAAGCCAGACGGTCGTGAGCAAAACTGCCCAGAAGGCGAATTTTTCCATGTACTGCTTGACGACCACGATTGGGCCGCCGATGGCCATAAGGGTGGTGAGGAGAGCGAAAAAGACGACCCACAAAAGATAGTTGTCGAAGCCGAAGAGCCGCAGGCTGAGGGCGT
>JAUQQI010000171.1 GCA_030549955.1 Chloroflexota bacterium | reverse complement strand
CCCATCGAATCGAATACAGCGACCACACCCAGTCAGTGAAGGTGGCGGAGCGACTCTTTGGCCTGGGGGCCGAATACTGGCCGGATGGCCTGGCCTGGGCGGCCGAGACGGTTACCCTTTCAACCCACTCAGGGACCCACGTGGACGCCCCCTATCACTACGGGCCGCTCTCCGGGGGACGCCCTGCCCGCACCATCGACCAGGTTCCCCTCCGGTGGTGCTTCGGGGATGGGGTTGTGCTGAATATGACCCATAAAAAACGGGGCGAGGGGATCACGGCTGAGGATGTCGAGGCCGAACTGCACAGGATCGGCTACGTCGTCAAGCCTTTTGACATCGTCCTGGTCCGAACCGATACCTGGAAGCACTTTGGGAAGCCCGGCTACGACCTGATGCACCCGGGCCTTCGCCGGTCGGCCGTCGAGTGGCTGGTCTCACGGGGCGTGAAGGTCATTGGCATCGACGCCTGGGGCCTTGACCGCCCGTTCGACGTGATGGCCGAAGAGGCCCGGCGTGGCGACAGATCGGTTGTCTGGGAAGCCCATATCTTCGGCCGTGAGCAGGAATATCTGCAAATCGAAAAGCTCTGCCACCTTGACGAGATCCCTGTACCCTTCGGTTTCAAGGTCTTCGCCTTTCCGGTGAAGCTTTATCGGGCCAGCGGCAGCTGGGCCCGGGTAGTAGCGGTTCTCGAAGAAGACTTAAAGCCGTAAGTAGTCGAACATTGTGCCGCTCTGCACAATGTTGACATATTCGGCGTGAGGGCGGTATAGTGGGCCAGACCTGCTAGCGGGAGGGCCAGATGAAACCGGCGGCTTTCACCTATTTTGCCCCGCGTGGTCTGGACGAGGTCCTGTCCCTGCTTGGTCAGTATGGTCCTGAGGCCAAACCCTTGGCGGGTGGCCAGAGCCTGGTTCCCCTGATGAACTTTCGCCTGGCTAAACCACGCTATCTTATTGATTTAAACCGCATTCCGGAGCTGGCTTACATCCGCCGGGAGGACGGCGTTCTGGCCGTGGGGGCGATGGCCCGCCAGTTCGAGGCTGAGCGGTCTGATGCGGTTAAAGCGACGGTACCCCTTCTGGTCGAGGCCCTTAAGCTCGTCGGCCATCCGACCATTCGCCACCGGGGAACGGTGGGCGGTTCCATCGCCCATGCCGACCCGGCCGCCGAGCTTCCGGCCGCGGCGCTGGCCCTTGGGGCGGAGCTGGTTATTCGCGGTCCCCGGGGGAACCGGACAGTACCGGCAGAGGACTTCTTTGTCGGCCCATTCACGACCGTCCTCGCTCCCGACGAGCTGCTGACCGAGGTCCGTTTCCCCGTTCCTTCGCCGGGAACCGGCTACGCCTTTGTCGAGGTCTCCCGCCGGCACGGCGACTTCGCGATCGTGGGGGTGGCGGCTCTGGTCGGCCTTGGTCCGGACGGGACTATTGAGCGGGTGTCGGTAGTCCTTTGCGGGGCCGGGCCGACCCCGATCCGGGCCCGCCAGGCTGAGGCCGCCCTCCGGGGGGCTGCCCCGACCGAGGAGCGGTTCCGGGAAGCGGGAGAACTGGCCGCCCGGGAAGCTCAGCCGGCGTCGGATATCCACGCCTCGGCCGACTACCGCCGGCGGGTCGCGGCGGTACTGGTTCGGCGGGCCCTTTTGACCGCAACGGAACGGGCCAGGGAAAGGAGGTAAGTTCCATGGCGGACCTTCACCATATCAGGATTACGGTGAACGGAACTCCTTATGAAGCTACGGTCGAATCCCGACGGCTCCTGACGGATTTTCTCAGGCATGACCTCGGGCTGGTGGGCACCCACCTGGGCTGTGAGCACGGGGTCTGCGGCGCCTGCACCGTCATCATGAACGGCCGAACGGTCCGCTCATGCCTGCTCTTTGCGGTTCAGGCCGACGGGGCCGAAATCATGACCGTAGAGGGTCTTGCCCGGGACTCCCGGTTCCACCCCCTGCAGGAGGCCTTCTGGGAAAAGCAGGGGCTTCAGTGCGGCTTTTGCACCCCCGGAATGCTGATGCGGGCTTACGAATTCCTGCAGGAGAACCCGAACCCCACCGAAGATGAGGTCCGGGAGGCCATTGCCGGCAACCTGTGCCGGTGCACCGGCTACCAGTTCATTATTGAGGCGATTCAGGCGGCGGCCGCCCGGATGGCCGGTTCGGCCGGAGTACGCTGAGGAGGTGTGAAGATGGCTGCTCAGGCACCTGCCCGCAAGTGGGTTGGCAAGAGCATTCGCCGGGTGGAGGACCCAAGGTTTCTGCTGGGGCGGGGTGGGTACGTGGACGATATCGTTCTGCCCGGGATGGTTCATGCGGCCATCCTCCGCAGCCCCCTGCCCCACGCCCGGATTAAGTCCATCGCCATAGGCAAAGCCCGGAGCCTGCCGGGGGTGCTCGCCGTTGTTACCGGCAAAGAGGTGAGGGAACTTACCAATCCGATGCCGGATTTCGGGCCGGACCCGTCAAAGCATACCTGGTGGCTCCTGGCCGTGGACAAGGTACGGTACGTAGGCGAGCCCATAGCAGCGGTGGTGGCCACCGACCGGTACGTCGCGGAAGATGCCTGCGAGCTTATTGAGGTTGAGTACGAACCGTTGCCGCCGGTGGTAGACCCCGAAGAGGCGATGAAGCCGGGTGCGCCGCTGGTGCACGAGGCCCTCGGTTCAAATGTCGCCTACAGCCGCACCTTTGTCTTCGGGGAGGTTGAGCGTGACTTTGCCGAGGCCGAGGTGGTCGTGAGGGACCGACTCCGCTGGCACCGGTCCGGTGCCCAGCCGCTGGAAACCGTGGGGGCGGTGGCCCAGTACAACCCGGCTACCGGGATGATGACCATCTACTGCAATTCGGTCACCTTCACCTACTTCCTGTTCCTGGTGGCTAATACCCTCAAGATTCCGTCGAACAAGCTGGATATGATTCCCTGCCCGGCTGGGGGCAGCTTCGGGTCGAAGTTCTGGGCGGTCCGGGTGCCCATCCTGGCCGGGATGCTGGCCAAGCTGGTGGGGCGGCCGGTGAAGTACATCGAGGACCGGCTGGATAACATCTCCACCAGCGACCACCACGGGTCGGACCGCATTTACGACGTCGAGC
>JAUQQI010000227.1 GCA_030549955.1 Chloroflexota bacterium | reverse complement strand
AGCCACCCGACCTGCGTCTGGTGGTTGTTGGGCCCGAGCTGGCTGGCACAGCCGCAGGGCTTGCTGCCAGCTACCGGCTGTGGGGAGCGGATGCGGTGTCTGTTGCCGTTGCCTGGCGGTTGGGGTGCCTCTGGTCACCTGGGACCGGGAGTGACAGGAGCAGGGTCGGAGCGCTGTTGTCGTCCGTACCCCCTGAGGAGTTGCTTGCGGCCTGGTCACTGGCCGGATAATTCATTGCCCGGCTTGACTCGGCCGGGGGCTGGCCTCTACAATCTGCCTTGGGATACCCGGAACCTTGGCAAAGCTTCGAACCGTACGGGCGATCTCGGCCGGCGGCGTGGTTTTCCGGGCTGTCGACAGCCGGCTCCAGGTGTTAATCTGCGGGCGCGGCGAGCCCCGAATCTGGGCCCTGCCGAAGGGCACCCCGCTTCCGAACGAGGACCTGGCCACCACGGCTGAGCGGGAGGTCAGGGAGGAGACCGGCGTTGAGGTCCGGGTCGTCGGCGACGCCGGTCAGATCCAGTACTGGTTCGTCGACCCCGTCTCCCGGGCCCGGGTCTTTAAACAAGTTAAGTACTTCCTAATGGAGCCGGTCGGCGGCGATACGAGCCAGCACGACTGGGAATTCGATGAGGTCGCCTGGGTGGACCTGGACGAGGCCCTGGCCCGGCTCACTTACCCGAACGAACGGGAGCTGGTCAGGCGGGCCGCCGAAATCTATTTAAAAGGTCGAACTGATGGCAGTCAGCCTTAAGCGAACCCCCCTTTACCAGGAGCACCTCAGCCTGGGCGCCCGAATGGTCCCCTTCGCTGGCTGGGAGATGCCACTCCAGTATACTGGCATCATCGAGGAGCATCACGCTGTCCGACGGGAGGCCGGGCTTTTTGATATAAGCCACATGGCCCGGATTTTCGTCACGGGCCCGGCAGCCTTCGATTTGCTCCAGCGGACGGTGACCCGGGACCTGAGTCGGGTTGAAATTGGGCAGTCAGCTTACGCCCTCGCCTGCAATGAAGAAGGGGGCATCCTGGACGACCTTTATGTTTACCACAGCGGGCCCGAAGAATATGTTGTCATTGGCAACGCCGCAAACCGCGACCGGGATTTTGGCTGGCTTGCCGCCCAGAAACGGGCCGGCGAGCCGGTCGAGGTAATCGACCGGAGCGACGAGCTGGGAATGGTCGCTTTTCAGGGACCGAAGGCCCCGGCCTTGCTCCAGTCTATTGTCGAAACGGACATCCTCAGCATCCCTCGCCACGGCTGCGGCTATGTTGATATTCTTGGCTACCGGTGCTTTATCGGCCGAACCGGTTATACCGGCGAGGACGGCTTTGAAGTCCTGGTGCCGGTGGAAGGCGCGGTTGCCCTCTGGCGGCGGATTCTCAACCTGGATGTCCGGCCGTGCGGCCTTGGGGCCCGGGACACTCTCCGGCTCGAGGCAGCCCTGATGCTGTATGGCAACGACATTGACCTGACCACGAACCCGTATGAGGCCGGCCTCGGCTGGGTCGTTAACCTGGACAAGGGGCCGTTTATCGGCCGGGATGTCCTCGCGGCCATCAAGGCCCGGGGTGCGAGCCGGCGGCTGGTCTGTTTCGAGATGTTCGAGCGGGGCGACATCGCCCGGCCCGGCTACCCGATTTACCACGACGGCCGTGAGGTGGGTCGGGTCACCAGCGGCGGACCATCCCCGACCCTGGGCAAAAACATCGGCATGGGTTACGTGCCGGTCGACCTTGCGGTAGTTGGTACCCGCCTGGATATTAAAATTCGGGACAGGTTCGGACCAGCTCAAGTGGTCAGGCGGCCCTTCTACCGGTCGCCGAGTCTTGGTGGTTGACGGGTACCATGGTGGAGCAGGCCAGGGTTGTCGCTGAGGGCAGGCTGGTGCGGCTCCGGGAAAAGCGTCCCGAGGACGTTGTAAACGACTACGCCTGGCGGACCGACCCGGAGCTGGCCGCCTTCGACGCCACCTACCCGCTGGCCATCTCGTTCAAGCAGTTCAAGGCCGAATACGATTTTGAACTTAACAATCCGGGCCTGAACCGCCGGCGGTTCGCCATCGAGACCCTGGACGGCGAGCACATCGGCAACTGCAGCTATTTCAACGTCGACGAGGTTAATAAGCAGGCCGAGGTCGGCATCCAGATTGGGAACCGGGCCTATTGGGGCCGCCATTATGGCCGGGATGCCCTCACGGCCCTGCTTAAGCACATTTTCACGACCACCGATATCGAGCGGGTTTACTTACACACCCTGGACTGGAACATTCGGGCCCAGCGGTGCTTTGCCGCCTGCGGCTTCCGGGAATGTCGGCGGTTCACCCAGGGCCGCCATCGGTTCGTTTTGATGGAAATCCGTCGCCAGGAGTTCTTCGACCGTCTGGCCGCCGAAGTCGGCCTTAAATCAGACTCACGGAGGCAGCAAGTTGATCCCTGAGGACCGCAAGTACACCCGGGAACACGAGTGGGTTAAGGTTGAGAACGGGGTCGCTGTGGTCGGAATCACCGACTACGCCCAGCGCGAACTGGGGGATGTGGTCTTTGTTAATCTGCCGGCCGCCGGCACCAGGGTTAAGCAGTTCGAGCGTTTCGGCGAAATCGAATCGGTGAAGGCGGTTTCGGACCTCTACGCGCCGGTAAGCGGCGAGGTTATCGAGGTGAATCCCCGCCTCGGGAGCGAGCCTGAGCTCGTTAACCGCTCGCCCTATGAGGAGGGCTGGATGCTCAGGGTCCGGCTCGAGGACCCGGCCGAGCTCGATAACCTGCTGACCGCCGAGGAGTACCGCCAGCACATCGGGGAGGGGTGACGTGACCGAGTTTCTGCCCCCAAGCTACATTCCGAATACAGATGCCGACCGGGCCGATATGTTGCGGGCGGTCGGAGTCGGCTCCGTCGACGAGCTTTTCGCCGAGATCCCTGAGGCAGTCCGTAACCCGGAGCTTAAGCTGCCGCCTCCCCTGGCTGAAGCCGAGCTCTTGCGACATATGCGGGAGCTTGCGGCCAGGAACGCGTCCCTCGAAGATTACACCTGTTTTCTGGGGGGCGGGATTTACCGCCACTTCGTGCCGAGCGTTGTCCAGCACGTAATCGCCC
>JAUQQI010000204.1 GCA_030549955.1 Chloroflexota bacterium | reverse complement strand
AGGACCCTGCCATGCGGGGGCCGGAGCCGGGCCGGGTCCTGCCGGACTTCGATCCGGGCCTCGGTAAACGAGAGCAGGGTGTTGAGGACGTCCGCAACGGCCCGGGCCACGCCGCTGCCGATGTTATAGGCTTCGCCAGGCTCGCACTTTTCGAGCGCAAGCCAGTAGGCCCGGACCATATCCCGCACGTCCACCCAGTCGCGTTTAGAAGAGAGGTCGCCCACCAGTAATACTGGTGGGCGTTTCCCGGCCTCAATTTCTGCGATCTGCCTTGCGAAGTTGCTGGTGACCAGGACGTGGCCCCGGCGGGGTCCGGTGTGATTGAATCCCCGGGTGACGATATTTTTCAGGCCGAAACTGCGGAAGTACTGGTAGGCCAGCATCTCCTGGGTGACCTTGCTTACGGCGTAGGGGCTCAGGGGTCGGAGGGGGTTGGTCTCCTTGATCGGCAGCTCTTCGGGCCTCACGTAGCCGTACTCTTCAGAGGACCCGGCAATGTGGATTCGGGGGTCGAGTTTTTCCCGCCGGACCGCTTCGAAGATGTTAAGCTGCATCAGGGCATTGAGGCGAATCGTCTCGGCTGGGGCGTTCCACGAGGTCGGGACGAAGCTCTGGGCCGCGAGGTGAAAGATCCGGTCTGGCCGAACGGCCACGACGACGTTGTAGGTCGAGAACGGGTCGCTCAGGTCGGCCTCGATCAGGTTCAGGACTCCCGGCCGGGCCTGCTCCTCAACGAGCCGCCGGACGACGTCAGGGCTGTGGAGGTTTCCGCCCTCGGCGATGAAGTTGAGCCGGCCGCAACTCTGGAGCTCGGCCAGGTTGTCCAGTTTGCTTCGCCAGCGGTAGGTGCCGAAGACAAAGATATCAGGGTGGTTTTCGACCAGGTATTCGGCCAGGTGGCTCCCGGCCATTCCGGTGACGCCCGTAATCAGAACCCGCAACGGCAACCTCCAGGGTCTAGATACTTTCGGGCCGGCCGGCGATAACCTCGCCCGGCCCGAGGCGGGTGCCGGGCCCGAGGCAGACCCCGGCCCCGACCTCGACGTTGTCGCCAATGACCGCATCTTCCAGGACAGCGCCGGGGCCCAGCCGGCAACCCCGTCCAATAATGGACCGGATTACCCGGGCTTCGGGCCCGATCCTGACCTCGTCCCAGATGACCGATTCTCCCACCGTTGCCCCGCCCCCCACCCGGCACCGGTTTCCGAGAACAACGGGCCCAACCCAGGCCGCCCCATCGAGAACGCAGTCTTCCCCGGCATAACACTGCCGGTTTTCGATGCGGGGCACCAGCGGCGAAGCCACCGTTCCGCTGAGCAGGTCGAAGTTCAGGCGCCGGTACTTTTCGGGCGTGCCGATGTCAATCCAGTAGCCTGACCAGCTAAATCCCCAGACCTTCGCCCCGGCCCCCAGGAGGGCCGGGAAAAGGCCCTGCTCAAATTGATAGAACCTGTCAGGCGGGACCAGGTCCAGAACCGACGGGTCAAGGACATAGATTCCGGCGTTTATCAGGTTGGTCGGGGCCGTCCCCGGCGCTGGCTTTTCAATAAAGGCCCGAATGCGGCCGTCCGGGTCGGGCTTGACGACCCCATACTGGCTCGGGTCGGCGACCGGCACGAGGCCGATGGTCACGCTCGCCCCGGCGGCCCGATGAACGTTAACAACCCGGTCCAGGGGCAGGTCGGTGAAGATATCGCCGTTTAATACCAGGAGCGGGTCATTGCTGCGGGCCCCAAGCCGGCATGCGGCCAGCCGGGCGGCCCCGGCGGTTCCGAGGGCCCGCTCCTCAACCGAGTAAATAAGTCTTAGACCCAGGGCTTCGCCTGCGCCAAAGTAGGCCTGGACCCGGTCCGGCAGATAGCCCAGGGCCAGAGCCACTTCATCGACCCCGTAGCTGGCCAGGTAAGCAAGGAGATGGGCCAGGTAAGGCCGGTTCAGGACCGGCACCATGGCCTTCGGGGTCGTATAGGTTAGGGGCCTCAGGCGGGTGCCCTCGCCCCCGACCAGGATAACCGCTTTCACTTTGATTGCCTCCGGAGCTTTGCCCTCCAGAATTCTAGAACCTCGGCCAGGCTTTGCTCCAGGGGAATCCGCGGCTCCCAGCCGGTGGCGGCCCTGAACTTCCGGGTGTCGGCGTAGATTTCCGGGACATCCAGAGGGCGGAACCTGGCCGGGTCGACCACGACCCGAAGCGGTTTCTGGCTCAGGGCAATCAGTCGTTCGAGAAGGTCGCCGACCCGTACGGCGGCCCCGCTCCCGACGTTATAGACGTCGCCGGGGCGGCAGAGTCGCATGGCCAGGATATATGCCCGGACCATATCCCGGACGTCGGTGAAGTCCCGCCGGGCCTCCAGGTTGCCGACCCGGACTTCGGGTGGGCCGAGGCCGGCCTCGGCCGCGGCGACCTGCTTTGCAAAGCCCGAGACGACAAATTCGGGGCTCTGACCGGGTCCAACCTGGTTAAAGGCGCGGACCCGGATAACTGGGAGGCCATGGCTGAGAAAAAACTGATAGCCGAGGAAGTCCTGGGCGATTTTACTTACAGCATACGGGTTCGTTGGCCTGAGGGGATTCTCTTCCCGTACGGGCAGCTCTTCGGGCTTAACAAGGCCGTATTCTTCGGCCGAACCGGGAATAAGCACGTGGGGCTGCTGGTCGGCGGCGACCAGGGCCCGCAGGAGGTTAAGCTGGCCGGTGAGATTCACCCGGAACGTTTCGACCGGGTCCGCCCAGGAGCCGGCTACCGAGGATAAGGCGGCCAGGTGAAAGACCCAGGTCGGCCGGGCCTCGTCGACCAGGCGGGTAGCGGCGGCCGGGTCAGTCAGGTCAGCCGCCAGGAGACGAACCCGGCCGGCGAGGTCGTCGTCCTCAAGGCGGCGCCGGTGGACGGTTCCCCAGACCTCAACGCCCTCGGCGAGGAGGGCGCGGGCCAGGTGGGCGCCGACAAATCCGGCGATGCCGGTGATGAGGGCCCGCATCAGGTTCGGAGCGGCCGGGAGTCAGTCGGCCAGGAAGCGGGCATAAACCGGCTGTTCGGGCTCGCCCCGCAGTCCCGCCGCCTCCCGAAGGAGTTCGGCCTTATCGGTTTGCTCCCAGGGGGCGTCGATATCCGTCCGGCCAAAG
>JAUQQI010000200.1 GCA_030549955.1 Chloroflexota bacterium | reverse complement strand
GGCCCGGCTTCATAAGATCCGGGTCTATGAGATGACGACGAACCCGGTTGCCCGGGAGATGGTCGGCTATCTGCTGGTCCGGGGCGGGGTGCACGCCACCGCCTACGGCAAGGCCCTGGAGACCGTCACCGGCGTCGACATCACCAAGCTCCTGCCAATTCCGAATATCGAGAATTCCAAGTTTCCCGAGGCCCGAAAGTACGAGTCCCAGGGGGTCCATCGGATGCTCTACCGGTTCAGCCCGGACGACTATCGGGACATCGCCCGGATCTGGCGGGGCCCAGCTCCGACCGGGGACGGCGACCTCCAGGTTGTCGACGGCCCGCCGGCCGGGGGCCCGGTGCCGGTTCTCCCCGAGGCTCCGGAGGAGTTCGCCCCGGGCCTGGACCCGGCCGAAATCGCCGAGCTGGCCCAGAAACTGGCCGCCTCCTAGGGGGCTGGCCGCGGGTTTGGGTGCGCCTGACAGGGTTGTCAGGCGCACCGGCCTGGCGGAATGCGCTGGCCGCCCCTGGTTCCGGGCCTCTTTATCCGGCGGCTTAACCGCTTTGCCGTCGAGGTAGCCGTTGGGGGGCAGGTGGTTGCCGCCCACCTGCCGAACTCCGGCCGGCTGCGGGAACTGCTGGTCCCCGGCTACCGGGTCTGGGTTGCGCCCCGTTCGGGCCCCCGCCGGACCCCCTTCGACCTGCAACTTGTGGGGCTTCCGGGCGGGGTGCTGGTTTCGGCGGATGCCCGGCTCCCGAACCGCCTCTTCCTCGAGGCCTGGGCTGAGGGAAGACTTCCCGAATTCCGGGCCTTCGAGCGGGTGATAGCTGAGCCGGGACTGGACGGCGGGCGGCTGGACTTCCGGCTGGATGGCCCGTCCGGCCCGGCCTACGTCGAGGTGAAGAGCATAACGCTGGTTGAGGCCGGTACCGGCCTCTTTCCGGACGCCCCGACCGAACGGGGCCGCCGCCACGTGAAGCTCCCCACGGCCGCCGTGGGTCGGGGGTTCCGGGCCTTCGCCGTCTTTATCATTCAGCGGCCCGATGCCGAGCGGTTTGCCCCGAACAATGCCGTCGACCCGGTGTTCGGCCAGCTGCTCGGGGCCGCGGCCCGAAGCGGCGTCGAAATCCGGGCCTACCGCTGCGCGGTGACCCTCACCGAAATCCGGATTGAGGCCCCGGTCCCGGTCTACCTCAGTCCTGACTGAGCATCTGCCGGATTACATAAGGCAGAATGCCCCCGTGCCGGTAGTATTCGACCTCGACAGGTGTGTCAACCCTGGCCACGGCTTTAAAGCTGACGACCGTGCCGTCGGGCCGGCGGGCCCGGACCGTCAGCTCGGCCCGGGGGTGGAGGCCGTCGGCGATGCCCTCAATGTCGTAGACCTCATGGCCGGTCAGGCCCAGGCTCGCCCGGTTTTCGCCCGGCCGGAACTGCAGGGGAAGGACCCCCATCCCCACCAGGTTGCTGCGGTGGATCCGCTCGTAACTTTCGGCCAGGACCGCCTTCACCCCGAGGAGCATCGTCCCCTTGGCCGCCCAGTCCCGGGAGCTTCCGGCCCCGTATTCCTTGCCGGCGATGACCAGCAGGGGGGTGCCTTCCTGCTGGTAACGGGTTGCCGCCTCGTAAATGGTCAGCCGTTCGCCCGTCGGGTGGTAGATGGTCCAGCCGCCCTCGGTCCCCGGCACCAGCAGATTCCGGAGCCGGATGTTGGCGAAGGTTCCCCGGACCATAACCTCATGGTTGCCCCGGCGGGCGCCGTAACTGTTGAAGTCGTGGGGCGGCACACCCCGGGAGATGAGGTACTGCCCCGCCGGGCTGTTGGCCGGGATGGACCCCGCTGGAGAGATGTGGTCGGTTGTGACCGAATCGCCCAGGACGGCCAGCACCCGGGCGCCCCGAATATCCCGGAGCGGTCCCGGCTCCGGCCTGAAGTCCTTAAAGAACGGCGGCTCCTGCACATAGGTCGAGTTCGGGTCCCAGGCGAAGAGGTCACCCTCGGGGACGGGCAGGCCCTGCCAGCGCTCATCGCCCGTGAAGACCCGGGCGTAACGGGCCCGGAACATCTCGGGCCGGACGGCCCGGGCAATGACCTGCTGGACCTCCTCCGGGCTGGGCCAGATATCCCGGAGGTAGACCGGCTGGCCGTTCGGGTCGTGGCCGAGGGGTTCGGTGGCCAGGTCGATGTCCACCGTGCCCGCCAGGGCAAAGGCGACGACAAGGGGGGGCGACGCCAGGAAAGCCATCCGGCAGTGGGGGTTTATCCGGCCCTCGAAATTCCGGTTGCCGCTCAGTACGGCGGCCACCACCAGGTTATGCTCTTCCACGGCCCGGGCGACCGGCTCGGGCAGGGGACCACTGTTGCCGATGCAGGTGGTGCAGCCGAAGCCGACGACGTGGAAGCGCAGGGCCTCCAGGAAGGGCATAAGGCCGGCCGCTTCCAGGTAATCGACAACAACCGGAGAGCCGGGGGCCAGGCTCGTCTTGACGTAGGGCTTGACGGTAAGGCCCCGCTCGACGGCTTTCTTCGCCAGCAGGCCGGCCCCAACCATGACCGATGGGTTCGAGGTGTTGGTGCACGACGTGATGGCCGAGATCACCACCGCCCCGTGCCCCAGCTCCCCGTGCACCCCGTCGAGGGAGACGTCAACCTTCCGCTCCAACAAACCTTCGGGGGATTCCCCATCCCGGCCGCAAGCGGCCGGGGGCAGGAAGTCTTTAAGGACCGCCCGAAACGTCGGCTTAAGGCTCCGCAGGGGAACGCGGTCCTGGGGCCGGCGGGGCCCGGCCACGCTCGGCTCAACAGTGCTCAGGTCAAGCTCGACCACCTCGGAAAAAATCGGGTCGGGCGTTTCGGCCGTCCGGAAAAGGCCCTGCTCCCGGGTGTAGCGCTCCACCAGGTCGATAAGGGCCTCGTCCCGGCCGGTCATCCGCAGGTAACGGAGGGTTTCGGCGTCCACCGGGAAGAAGCCGATGGTTGCCCCGTACTCGGGCGCCATGTTCGCAATGGTTGCCCGGTCGGCAATGCTCAGCTGGCTCAGGCCCGGACCGAAGAACTCGACAAACTTGCCGACGACGTTCCTCCTGCGCAGGAGCTCGGTGATGGTCAGTACCAGGTCTGTTGCGGTGGCCCCGCCGGGCAGCTCGCCGTAAAGTTTGACCCCGACCACTTCGGGGAGGAGCATGTAGAGGGGCTGGCCGAGCATGACCG
>JAUQQI010000124.1 GCA_030549955.1 Chloroflexota bacterium | reverse complement strand
GGGCCGGTCTACGAGCCACGGGTCGAGGAAGCAGGAAGTGGCCGGTCGTCTTGTTTCACCCTGCAGGGTGAAATAAACGACTATGAGTCACGGAACGGCAATTGGAGGGTGCCCCAGACGGCCCGGGGCCCCTCAAAAATCCGGCGGACCGCCTCATAGTCGGCCGGCTCGGCGTGCCGAATCCGAATCGCCCCGGTCATCGTGCCCTGATTATAGCGCCCCTACGGGTTTGCCGGCCGGGCGCCGGATGGACGGCCGCGGCGCCCCAGGTACCGCCAGAAGCCAAAGCCCAGACCAGCCGGAACCCAGACCCACCAGAGAAAAACTAGCGCCTGGACCGCAACGTCGGCGACCCGGGCCAGAAACACCAGGGAGCGGTTCCAGGCCGCCACAATAGCCTGGACCGGGTCCCAGGCCGGCCCTTCCTGGGCGGCCGGCACCTCGGTCAGGATGAGGGTTATTGCCGCCATCTCACTCTGGCGCTGTAGAAACTGAATCCGCCCCTGAAGCCGCTCAATCTGACCCCGGATTTCATCGAGCCGCTGGCGAACTTTGAGAATCTCATCCACCGTCCGGGCCTGCTGAAGCAAGGCCAGATACTGGGCTTCGACAGCCTGGAGGTTGCGGAGCTGGGCCGAAAGGTCCGAAAACTCCTCGGTGACGTCCCGGGAGCTGAGTTGCTCACTTTTAACCTTTCCCCCCACAGCCCGGAGCTGTTCGAGGGTCCGGTTAAGCTCAGCGGCCGGCACCCGGATTGTCACCTGGGCCTGATTTTCGCCGACATTCGACCCGACGACGTAGCCGCCAGCGGTCTGAGCAACCTGTTCAATCCGGGCCAGGGCAACCCGGATCCGCTCCACCTCCAGCTGAAGGGTCACGTTGTAAATAATCATCCGGTCAGTCACCTGCGCCTGGCCGGCCCTGTCGGGCGCGCCGCTGCCCGGGCCCGGCTGCGACGCCCTGGGCGCCGCCAGCCCAGCCTCCGGCACCGAGGCGGCTGGGACGTCCGGCTGGGGCCGGACCAGGGCCCCGGGCGCTCCGAACGTTGCCGACAGATGGGGCCCCAGGAGAGCCACCCCGACCGCCAGTCCGATGATGACGATGGCGGCGGGCAAGACCAGCATCAGCCTGCGCATTCCGAAGACCTCCCGTTATTTCTCACCCATAAGACGTCCCAGGCCGCCGAAAAGTTCCCGGGGATGGCCCCGGGTCGGAATGGCCCGGCCTGCTGGTCCGCGCGGGCTGGAAGTCTCCGGATTTCAACCAGGTAGTAAACTTTAAGGGATGCCCAGGATTCTCATAGTCGAGGACGAGTCGCTTACGGCCGAGATGCTGGCCGCCCTCCTCCGGCAGGAGGGCCATCAGGTCTCTATCGCTCGGACCGGGGCCGACGCCCTGCAGCTGGCCCGGGCGTGCAACCCCGAGGTCGTGCTTCTGGACATCGGCCTGCCCGACCTGTCTGGGGTCGAGGTCTGCCGTCGGCTCCGGGAGTTCAGTACGGCTGACATCCTGATGGTCACCGCCCGCCGCCACGAGGCCGACAAGGTTGTCGGCCTGGACGCGGGTGCGGATGACTACATAACCAAGCCCTATTCCCCGGCCGAGTTGCTTGCCCGGGTCCGGGCTGCCCTTCGCCGCCGCTGCCGTTCGGGCCTTCAGATCCGCCGGTTCGGGAACGTAACCCTTGACCTGGCCGGACGGCGGGTCCGGGTCGGGGAGACCGAAGTCGAACTGAGCCCCCGGGAGTTCGACCTGCTGGCCGCCCTGGCCCGACGGCCGGGCGAGGCCGTCTCGCGCCAGGCCCTCCTTGACCAGGTCTGGGGGCCAAACTACGTCGGGGACAACAAGGTCGTGGATGTCTACATCGGGAGCCTGCGGCGCAAGCTCGGTGACGACCCCGACCGGCCCCGGCTGATTCAGACCGTCCGGGGTTACGGTTACCGGCTTGTGGCCGGAGGTCCGGAATGACCCTGCGGCTCAGGCTCGCCCTCAGCTATCTGGTGCTGATCCTGGTCACGAGCACCGCGATCAGCCTCTTTCTTTTCGACGTCCTCGAACGAGTCTACAGCGACCTCCTCGCCTGGGACCTGGACCGGCAGGCTGCGATCAGCAGTGTCGAGGTGACCCGGTTTCTCCTCGCCGGCCAGACCCCGGAGCTGAGGGGCTACCTCCGGGAGCTTGACCGGCGCACCCCGGCCCGGGTTGTCGTTTTCACTCGCCAGGGTCAGTTGCTCGCCTCCAGCGAGATCGACGATGAGCCCCTCCTGGGCCAGCCGGTCGATTTGCCGGGCATCGATGAGGCCCTGGCCGGCCGGACAGGTCGCGGGGTCTACTTCACGCCGTCAGGAATGGAGGTTGTCTACGTTTACCGGCCGCTGGTCGACGGCGACGGCCAGCTCCTCGGGGCCCTGCGGTTGAGCTATAACCTGGAAACCGTTGTAAGCTTCCTGCGTCAGCTCCAGCTCTTTGTCGCCCTGAGCATTGCGGCCGCGGCCATGGTCTCGATCCTGGTCGGCCTCGGCCTCGCCCGGATGATCCTCAAGCCCCTGGGCGAACTCTCCCGGGCCGCTGAGGCCCTCGCCCAGGGGAACCTGGGCGTGCGGGCGCCCGTGCGGACCCCGGATGAAGTCGGGCGGGTCATCGATACGTTCAACCGGATGGCCGAGCGGCTCCAGCAGATGGAACGGGAGCGGCGGGCATTCCTGGCGGCCGCCGCCCACGACCTGGGCAACCTCACCCAGAACCTGCTGACCGCCGTCGCCGCCCTGAAGGCCATTGGGTCCGACGACCGGGCCCTGACCGAACGGATCCTTTCGGGTCTGGAGATCCAGGCCCGGCGCATGGCCCGCCTTACCGACGACCTGGTGACCATTGACCGGCTCGAGGCGGGGCGGCTCGAACTTCAGGTCCGGCAGGTCTGGGAGGTTGGCGAGGAGTTCCTGGCCGAAGCCCGCTTCCGGGGCCTCGAACTGGTGGTTGAAAAGTCCGAACAGCCTGCGGTCGTCGAAACGGACCCTGACCGGCTCGCCCAGGCCTACGCGAACCTCGTCTCGAATGCCCTCAAGTATACCCCGCCCGACGGCCAGGTGCGACTCTGGGTTCGGCGACAGCCTTTGCCGACCGGCGGTGACGGCTACCGTCTCGCCGTCACCGACTCGGGTCCCGGCATTCCTCCTGAGGAGGTCGGCCGGATT
>JAUQQI010000292.1 GCA_030549955.1 Chloroflexota bacterium | reverse complement strand
GACCTGGTCATTGCCCTTGCCGGTACAGCCGTGGGCTACGGCAACCGCCCCCTCCTCCCGGGCGACGTCAACCATGAGCTTGACAATGAGTGGCCGGGCAAGGGCCGTGGCCAGGGGGTACTTGCCCTGATAGAGGGCGTTGGCCTGCAGGGCCGGAAAGACAAAATATTTAACAAACAACTCCTTGGCGTCGACTACGATGGCTTTAGCCGCCCCGATCCGCAAAGCCTTTTCCTGGACAGCCTTGAGGTCCTTTTCGTTGCCGACGTCGACCGTCAGGGCAATGACGTCGAGGCCATATTTTTCCTGAATCCAGCGGACCGCCACCGACGTGTCGAGACCGCCGCTGTAAGCCAGCACAACTTTGCCCGCCATGTCAATCCCCACCTTGCTCTAAAGTTTGAGCCTCTTCGAGGCGAACCCGGACTGGCAGCCGGGGCGTTCCCTCATACCAGCGCCGGACCGCCTCAGCCCCGTATTTTGCCCGGAACCAGCCGGTGATAACCTCGACCGCTTCCGGGGGCAAAACCTCGGCCACGCCCGCCCAGGTCCGTCCGCCGCCTTCGATCTGGACCCTGCAGTCCGCGGTCAGGTTCCGAAACCAGTCGGTCCCCTGCCCGCCGGCTCGGCCGTGGGCCAGCAGGTAAGCCGCCCCATCCCGGAACACGAACCAGAGCTCAGTCCGTCGGGGCCGGCCGGTCTTGCGGCCGCGTGTCACCAGGTGCAGAGCCCAGAGGTCCTCGAGCGGATGCCTCAGGCTGCCGGGCGCCACCGGCCACCTCCGGACCCCTAGACCGCGGCTGCCCCTACCCTGGCGAGGACCGAATCCAGGATGCTGACGGCCTGGTCGGCCTCGGCCTCGGTAATGATCAGCGGGGGCATAAGCCGGATGGCTGACGGCGTGACCCCATTCACGAGAAGTCCCTCTTCGAGACAACCTAGGACGACGCGCTCTGAGACCTCCCGGTCAAACTGGACGGCCAGAAGCAGGCCCCGGCCCCGGACCTCGGTCACCCACTCGTAGCGGGAGCGCAGGTTGTTGAGCCGGGCTTTCAGGTAGGCCCCAATCCGGCCCGCGTGGCCGGGGATATCATTTTCGATAACATATGTCAGGGTTGCGAACCCCGCGGCGCAGGCCAGGGGGTTGCCGCCGAAGGTTGAGCCGTGGTCGCCCGGCTCGAAGACAGCGGCGTCTTCTTTGACCAGGAAGGCGCCGATGGGGACCCCACCCCCGAGGCCTTTGGCCAGGGTCATCACATCGGGCTCGACCCCGTACTGCTGGTAGGCAAAGAGGGTTCCGGTCCGGCCAATGCCGGTCTGAACCTCATCGACGATAAAGAGCAGGCCCTGCTCCCGACACCAGCGGCTTACAGCCCGAACGTACTCCGGGTCGGCCTCGTAGACCCCGCCTTCGCCCTGAATAAGCTCGAGCATGACGGCGCACGTCCGGTCGGTGGTAGCCTGCTGAATGGCTTCCAGGGAGTTGAAGGGCACGTTTACAAATCCGGGGGGCAGTGGCTTGAAGGGCTCCTGGTAGTGGGGCTTGCCGGTCGCGGCGACCATGGCCAGCGTCCGGCCGTGAAAGGAATTAAGCGTCGTTATCACTTCGTAGGCCCCGTTGCGCCGAAGCCGCCCGTATTTGCGGGCAAGCTTGACCGCGCCCTCGTTGGCCTCGGCCCCGCTGTTGCAGAAAAAAACCCGGTCGAAAACCGAGTTTTCGACCAGAAGCTGGGCGAGCTGAACCTGAGGGACCGTGTAAAACTGGTTCGAGGTGTGGATGAGGGTTCGAGCCTGCTGGGTGATGGCGTCGACAACCGCCGGGTGGCAGTGGCCCAGGTTGTTAACAGCCCATCCGCCGACGAAATCGAGATACTCCTTGCCGTCTTCGTCCCAGACCCGGGCGCCCTCGCCCCGAACGAGGGTTACCGGGAGACGGCGGGCAACCTGCAGGTAGTAGCGGCGCTCCAGTTCCTGCCAGCGACTCACCTTCGACTCCTCGGTGCAGTTCAACCTTTAGGGATTATACGTTATCCGCCGGGTCCGGTGCCCAATGGCGTATAATGGTTTAAAAGGAGCACGACCGACAAACCCCCGGTGAGCATGAGACCCTGGGGTTCCGGTTGAGCTCGGCAGCCCGGCCCGGGAGCTGGCCGGAAGCTTTTGAGGAGGGAAAGAATGAGCCTTTTCGGACAGATGATGACTATCATCCGGGCGAAGATAAGCGCCCTGCTTTCGGGAGCGGAGAATCCCGAGGAAACCCTTGAGTATGCTTACCAGCGGCAAATTGAGTTGCTTCAGAAGGTCCGGATGAACATGGTTAACGTGGTGGCCTCGAAGCGCCGGCTCGAGGCTCAGCTCGCCAGCCTGGAAAATCAGCTCGCCCGGCTCGACGACCAGGCCCGGCAGGCGCTCCAGGCCGGCCGGGAAGACCTGGCCCGGCTTGCGCTGGAGCGCAAGGTCTTTGCTCAGCAGCAGATTTCGGCCCTGGAAGCGCAGGTTCAGGCCCAGACCGAGCAGCAGAACCGGCTTATTGAGGCCGAACAGCGGCTCCGACAGAAGGTCGAAGCCTTCCGGACCCGCAAAGAAATCATCAAGGCCCAGTACAGCGCGGCCGAAGCCCAGGCCCGGATTAACGAGGCGATAACCGGCCTGTCGGAAGAGCTTGCGGATGTCGGGCTGGCCATTGAGCGGGCCGAGGAGAAGACGGCCCGGCTTAAGGCCCGGGCCGAGGCCATCGACGAGCTGGTGGCGGCGGGTGCCCTCCCGGATTACCTTACCGGCCGGGACGTCATCGACCGGGAACTTGGGCAGGCCCAGCTCCAGGCCGGGGTTGAGGCCGAGCTCGCCCGCCTTAAAACCGAACTGCAGTCCGGCCAGCGGCCGGCCCTGAAGGAGGGAGAATGATCGTCCGGATTTCAGGCGAAGGCCAGTATCGGTTAAATGACGAGGCCGCCCGGCGGCTTAATGAGCTGGACAATGAGCTGGTCCGGCTTGTGGAAACGGGGGATGAAGTCGGGTTCCGGGCCCGTTTCAAGACGCTTGTGGAGTGGGTCCGGAGTCAGGGCCAGCCGGTTCCGCCCGATGAGATCGCGGCGTCGGACGTGATTCTTCCGCCGCCCGACGTCAGCCTTGACGAAGCCCGCAGCGTCTTCCGGGGGGAAGGTCTGGTTCCCGGATAACTCGGCCATGACCCTT
>JAUQQI010000063.1 GCA_030549955.1 Chloroflexota bacterium | reverse complement strand
AAAGTGCAGTCAATATATAGCACCCAAGGCAGGGGACGAGGACCACGGCCAGAACCATCGGGGCCGCAACCCTGACCACCTCCCGAAGTTCCGGGGGGTCGGCAAAGGGCGGGGAGTCCGGGCCGTGATTGAGGGCCTGAGCGCAAACCCCCAGTCCGCAGAGCCCCATAACCACCGCCGAGATGAGGGGAAATAGCCCCGGCTGAGGTCCGGTACTTCCCCAGCCAGCCCCCAGGAGCAGGCTCTCCCGGATAAGTACCAGGGCAAGCCCGAGAAAAGCGAGGCCGACAACGACTTCCAGCTGGCGCCTGGTCGGAGGCCAGCCCATCGCCGGTGCCTCCTTTCAGACCCACCCGGCCTGGGTCATGATGTCCCGGTGGAGTTTCTCGAAGTCATCCAGAAACTTCTGGAAATCGTCGCCGGTGAGGAACCTCGGTTCAAGGGCATTCTGCTTGACGAAGTCCTGCCAGTCCGTGGTCTCATAAACCTGCTTCATCAGGTTGATGTGCCAGGCCTGGTGTTGCCGGCTCAACTCGGGGGCACCAACGACGGCCCGCATATTCACGTAGCTGATGTTGAGCCCAAGCTCCTTGGCGGTCGGCAGGTCCTTGTAAGCCGGGGTCCGCTCGTCCAGGAAGGCGGCCAGCGGCCGGGTCCGGTCAGGGTAAAACTGGACGCACTCGCTCGGGTTATTAACGGTCGCCTCGACCTGCTTGCCGGCCAGGGCCGTGCAGACCTCCCCGCCGCCCCGGAACGGCACGTAGTTAAACGGCTTCGTATTTGCCCGAAGCTCAATAAGCTTGAACAGGATCTCATCCTCCTGCTTGGAACCCGTGCCCCCCACCGTAATGGACCGCTGGCGGGCCTCTCTAAGAAAATCGTCGAGGGTCTTGATGTTTGAGTCCGACCAGACCCACAGGAAGAAGGGGTCCAGGGCCAGGAGCGCAATGGGGGTGAAGCTTCGGGTCGTAAAGGGGAGCTTCTGAAGCATCGGGGTCGTGATGAAGCTGTTGAGGGTGATCATGATAACGTGGGGGTCACCCCGTTTCGAGGCGACATACTGCATGGCTTCGGCACCGGCCCCGCCGGCCTTGTTGACGGGTACAAAGGGCTGAGGGGAAAGCTTGTGCTTTTCGATTATGCCGATAATAAACCGGGCGTAAATGTCCGAGCCCCCACCGGGGCTGGTTGAAATGACAAACTCGACGGGACGCGTGGGAGGCGCCGGACTAACCTGGCCCGTCTGGGCGGCCTGCTGGGGCGCCGGAGCGGGCGAGGCCGTCGGGGCACAGGCCGCAAGGCCGGTCACCGCAACGGCCGACAGGCCGTAACCGAGAAACTGCCGCCTGGTTAGCCGAGCCATACCTGGTCCTCCTTCTCCCTATTCGGTTGTCAGTTAGGTCGGACGGTCTGACCAGCCAGGCAGAAATTAAAAGCGCCGCGCCGAGGTCACCCCAGTAACCTTCTGCGGGGCGCAATTACCAGCCGGATTGCAGACCCTGACCCTCACTGCCTGATTTAGCACTGCCGCCTTCTGGCGCCTAATTATACGCCCGGCACCGGCACCTGTCAAGAGCTGTCAACCAAACAGGCCGGAACTGCCGAAGCTCCCGGTTATACTTGCCAGTATCATAATTTCGTGATATACTTCCCATGCAAGTCATGGCCGGTAAAGCCCAGCGGTGTCGGCGCTCCTGGATGCCGGTTATTGTGGTCGGCGGGCTACTCCTGGTCCTGGTCCCGGCCCTTTTGGTCGTCGCCGCCCGGTTCCGGCCGGGGCCGTCGGCGGGGACCACCTCTTCAGCTGGCCGGGCCGTGCCCGAGTCCGCATGGCCTGTCTACCCGCCCGGTCAGGACCGGCCGTCGGCCCCGGACTTTGCTGTCGGGACCCTCGATGGGGGCCGCTTTGTCCTTTCCGAGCAGCGGGGTCGGGTCGTTGTCGTCTATTTTATGGCCGGCTGGTGTTTAACCTGCGTCCCCGAGGCCCGGGCCCTCGCGCGGCTTTACGCCGAGTACCGGGACCGGGGTCTGGAGGTCCTGGCCGTTGACGCCCAGTTCGATGAGACCCCGGCCGACCTGGAGCGGTTCCGCCGGCTGGTCGGCCTGAGCCCGCCGCCCGACTACCGCTGGGCCATCGACCGGGACCTGAAAGTCGTGGCCGCCTTTGGGGTGAGGTCCCTGGACACTACCATTATCATTGACCCCAACGGGCGCATCGCCTACCGGGATGAGGTTCCGACCTCGTACGACATCTTAAAGCGGGTCGTGGAGAAGATCCTGCCGTGAGGCGACTTGGCTGGGTCTTCAGCCTCCCGGGACCGGTCATCGGGGCGGCCCTGGCCGGACTGGCCTGCTGCGCCCCCGGTCTGGCCGGCTCTCTGGCTCCGGTCGTCTTCGCGGTCGTGGGAATTGCCGGATTGCGGCTGCTGGTCAACCTGGAAGCGCCCCTGGCGTTTGCTGCCGCCGGCTTAGGCTTTCTGGCCGCCCGCCGGGCCCCGAACCGGGCTGCGAGACTGGGCAGCGGGCTGCTTGGGGCGGTGGCGCTGCTGGCGGGTCTTACCCGGCTGGTGTGGGACCTTGACCCTGACCTTGTGATGGGGCTGCCCCCGGTTTATCTTTTCTTTGTCGAGCGGCAGACGATTCTTGGGCCGGCGGCGGCCTTAGCCCTTTTTACCGCCCTGATAGCCCCCCTCGAGACGGCGGTCGGGGCGGTCCGTCAGGCGCTGCGCCGGCAAAGGGAGGGATTAAGGTGACCGTCCGAACCCGCCGAGCCGTGCTGGAATTTATCCGGAGTCCCAAGCCCACCGCCTATCAGGTTCGTGATTTGGTGAGCGGCGAGATCAGTTATGTCCGGTGTGCGGTGGATGCGCTGCTTTACCCGCTCCTTACCGGAAAGACGGTCGAGATTTCGGCCCGGCCGCCCGGGCTTACACGGACCTTAACTTTTGTACTCGGCCCCGAGGCCGCCGGGCCCTGGCCTGAGGGCTGGGTCTTAGCTTACCCGGAGCTTCCCATCGAAAGCGAAGATTTTGACCGGATTGCCCGGGAACGGTGCCCCTATGTTCACCTCTTCCCTGACGCTGAGGCCCTCAACCGGTGGCTTTCCGGCCTTCCGGCGGAGGTCCGGGACCACGTTCGGGTCTTCACGCTGGTTGAAGCGGTTAGCTGGGCCCGAATTCGGGTCGAAAGCTGGCCCGAAAGCTAAAAA
>JAUQQI010000329.1 GCA_030549955.1 Chloroflexota bacterium | reverse complement strand
ATCCCCTGAAAACGGGTCTCGTTCCTGCAAGAGGGTGGATGAGACGCGCAGGGAAGTGCTGGGGAAGGTCTCGTCGGTCTCCCCTACCTGCAAGCCGCTCTCCTTCCCGACCGCCTGCCCCACCCCGCCCGGGCTTACCCGCTAGCGGGAAACTACCTGGTAGCCCTCTTCTTCGATGGCCCGGTAAACCGCCTGGAGGTCAGTAGTCTGCGGGTCGTACTCGACAATGACCTTGTTTTCCCGGTAGTCCGCGTCGACGAAGCCGACGCCCGCCAACCGACCTACGGCCCGCTTTATGGCCTCGTTGCAGTGGTGGCAGGACATACCTGAGACCCGAATCACACGTCTTTCCATGTCGTACTCTCCCAAGAGCTGTTTCCGGGCGCTTACACTAAAGATTATATGCCGGCAGCTCCGTTTCCGACCGCCCCCCCCAGAGACCGGCAGAGGCCTTCTCGGGAGGGCCCACCCCCGGGCGTTTTTTCGGGACGGGGAGACCTGATAAAATCTAAGGGCGACTTATGTCCACCGTCCTGGTAGTCGAAGACGAGCCCGCCCTTCAGGTCGCCATCGGATACAACCTGCGCCGGGAGGGCCACCGGGTTCTGGCCGCGACCGACGGCCACTCGGCCCTGTCTTTGCTGGCCGAAAAGCCGGACCTGATAATCCTCGACCTGATGTTGCCGGGCATTGATGGGTTCGAGGTTTGCCGCCGCATCCGTCAGCGCAGCTCGGTACCCATTATTATCCTGACGGCCCGGACCGACGAGGTCGACCGGGTTGTTGGCCTGGAACTGGGGGCCGATGATTACCTGACAAAACCTTTCAGCATGCGGGAACTTATTGCCCGGGTCAGGGCCCTTTTACGCCGGCGGGAGCTGATTCTGGCCGAGCTTCAGGCCCAGTCCGAAGCCGAAGACCAGCGGCTCGTCGCCGGCGACCTGGAGATAAATCTGAGCCGGCATACGGTCACCCGCGCCGGCGTGCCGGTCAGCCTGACCCCGAAGGAGTTCGCCCTGCTGGCTTTTTTGGTCAAAAACCGGGGCCGGGTCTTTTCGGCCGAGCGACTCCTGGAGGAGGTGTGGGGCTATGCGAATCCGGTCGACCCCCGGACCGTGGCGGTGCATATCCGCAGCCTGCGGGAAAAGCTTGAAGCTGACCCTTCCCGGCCGGCGCTGATTGAGACGGTTCGGGGCGTGGGGTATCGCTTTACCGGTTAGCTGACGTGCGCCTCACCACTGGCCTCGGACTCGGCTTTATCATTCTGGCCGGCCTTCTTGTTGGGGCCGTCGGCCTTTACGAATCCTCCCTGGTGCGAACCCGCCAGCTCGACCTCCTTCAGGCCCAGCTTCTCCGCCAGGCCCGGCTCATGGCGGCCGAGGTAGCCGAAGCCCTGGCCACGGGCGACCCCGTGGACGCGGACGCGACGGCGAAGGCCCTGGGCCGGCAGCTCGGGCTCCGAGTAACCGTCCTCAACACCCAGGGCCGGGTCGTCGGCGACTCCGACCCAGACCCAACCCGACTCGGGGCTGAACGTAGCCGGCCGGAGGTCCAGGCGGTCCTGAAAGGGAATCTTTACGGGGTGGGGCTTGACCGGACCAGGTTTTACGTGGCGATTCCGGTCGAGTTTCAGGGTGAGCTGGTCGGCTTCCTGCGGGTGGGCGAGGACCTTGGTCCTGCCGAGGGAGCCGGGAATGAGGCCCTCACCGCCGCCGGGGTCGCCCTGGCCGCGGCCGTTCCGCTTGGGCTCCTGTTTGGCCTGGTGGGCGCCAGCCTGACGAGACGGTCGACGGGGCGCATCGTCCAGGGCCTCCGGCGGCTGATGCCGGCCGAGGCCGAAGCCGCCGACCCTGTCCGGGCGGTGAGCGACCTTGTGGCCGACCTGCGCCAGCGTGTTGGCCGCCTTGAGGCCGAGCACCGCCGGCTCGAGCTTATCCTCGACCAGATGGCCGACGGCCTGGTCATTGCGGATTTTCAGGGCAACGTGGTGCAGGTTAACCCGGCCGCGGCCCGGCTCCTCCAGGTCCAGCCGCAGGAGGCCGCCGGCCGGTCCCTCGTAACGGTCTTAAAGGACCATGAACTGACCGCCTTTGTCCGGAGCCATATTGCCGGACAGCCTGAGACCAGCGGGCCCCGCACCTTCGAGGTGGGGCCGCCGGGACAGCGCCGCGTGATTCAGGTCCAGGTTAGCCGGACCGGGGAGGCCGGCCAGCCTGATGCCTACCTGGTGATACTCCTTCAGGACATCACGGAGCTCAAGCAGACCGAGCAGGTCCGCCGGGACTTCGTCGCCAACGTTTCCCACGAACTCCGGACGCCGGTGGCGGCCCTGAAAGCTCTGGTCGAAAGCCTGGAGAACGGGGCCGTCGAGGACCCGGAGGTCGCCAAGGATTTCATCCGGCGGCTCCGCCTGGAAGTGGACGGGCTGGCCCTGCTGGTCGAAGAGCTCTTCGAACTTGCCCGGGTTGAGTCCGGCGGACCGGCCCTCAAGGTCCGGCCCGGCGACCTCGGCTTTGTCATCCGTCAGGCGGTTGAACGGATGCAGCCCCTGGCCGACCGCCAGGGCCTCACCCTCCTGCTCCGTCTGCCGACGGACCTTCCGACGGTCGAGGCCGACCCCGACCGCATCCAGCAGGTTGTGCTTAACCTGGTGCATAACGCCGTGAAGTTTACCCCGCCCGGCGGCCGGATCACCGTCTCCGTGGAACGGCGGGACGCGGAGGTCGCGGTTTCGGTGGCGGATACCGGCATTGGAATCCCGCGGGAGCTTCTGCCCAGGGTCTTTGAACGGTTTTTCAAGGCCGACCGGTCCCGGGCCAGTGGGGGCTCGGGCCTTGGCCTCGCCATCGCCAAACATATCGTCCAGGCCCACGGGGGCCGGATCTGGGCTGAGTCGGCCGGCGAAGGCCGGGGCTCGACGTTCACCTTCAGCCTGCCCGTCCGCCAGGCCGGTTAAAGCCGGACTTTAACCAGATTTAAAACAGTTTTCAGGTTCCCCGGGACCCGGCTTAAACCGCGCACCCGAAAATAGGGGTGGAAGACTGAGACATAGGGGGGAACCGGACGTGCAAAACCGCAGAGGCTTTAAAATAATCGCCCTGACCGCGGCCGTGGTCGGCTACGAGGTCTCCTGCCGGCTGGGGCGGGCCCACGGCGAGGCGGTCCACGGGCGGGGCTTCCACCCCACCGCCACCACCGGCGTCTTCGGGGCCACAGCCGCCGG
>JAUQQI010000285.1:521-3232 GCA_030549955.1 Chloroflexota bacterium | reverse complement strand
GAGCTATCGCCCGGAAGAGCTCCGGGCCCGAGGCCGCCCAGGCCTCGGTGCTGGTCTACGCCGCGCCGGCGGTCTATGCGGCTTTTCTATGGGCATTCTTTAACTGGCTCATCATGGGTAACCCCCTCTACTTCCTTCTGGGCCCGTATTCGTCGAGGGCTTACTTTCTGGCCGAGGGCAGCGGTACCGGTCTTACCGCTGCTGCCGTGGCAGTACTGGAGGCTGGCTGGTCCCTATCCCCGCTATTCTTTCCGGCGGCGGTGGGCCTGCTGGGCCTCGGCCTCGGCCGGCGCAATCTGACTTACGCCCTTGTGGCCGCCTTCTGGCTGGCCGTACCCTTGTTTCTCGCCCTGTCCCTTGGTTCTGGCCAGATTCCGAACATCCAGTACCGTTACCTGACCCCACTAATTGCCGGATCCATTGTGACCGCGGCCGTGGGGCTGAGTGGTCCCGCCATCGACCGGCGATGGCACATCCTGGCGGGACTTCTCCTGGCGCTGCTGGGTCCGCCGACCGGTCTTGCGGGTATGCTTCGGGACCCAATGTCAATGTCCAGTCTCAGTCTGCGTCCCTTCGCCGAAGCCCTGCTCTCCGGGCAGGTGACGCCCCTTTGGGCCTTCGAGCGGGAACTGGCCGACTACCTGATAGCAAGTGGGGCCGGCCCGGTCCTGACCGATACGCCCGGCGGGGTTGAAATGGTTGTCTTTTTCACCGGCCAGCCCGGCCGGTTTATCCTTCCGGGCGACCGGGACTTTGAAGCTGCCCTTCAGGAGCCGGCCAGAGCCGCAACCCATGTGCTGGTCCCGGCCCCAGCGGGGACCGGGGCTCTGCACCGGATAAATCAGGTATACCCGGAGCTGTATGCAGCGGGGGCGGACTGGGCCGTCCTCGAAAAAGAGGTCGGACCGTACCGCCTCTACCGGATTCCTGAGGCCCAGCCCGGCCGTCCAGGCCCCCCGCCCGAAAGTCGCCCGCTGTCATCAGACCGGCTCAGGGTTGGGTTCCTGGGATTCCTGGGTCTCGGCATTGGACTCGTCACCCTTAGCCTGGTCCGGCGGACCAAGACCGCCGGCGGCTGACGACCTGACCATCCGTGGCGGTTCGGAAGCCGGCGGTTCAGAGCGTCCCACCAGCAGAAGGCCGCGGGCGAGGGCGTGGCGGGCGAGGGCCACCTGTTCGACCTCGGCCACCGTATAACAGAAGAGGTCTACCGGCAGGCCGACGCCCTCGAAGTAGGGGTAAAACTCGAGGGGCCGGTCAAGCCAGCGCCGGTCCGAGCTTTCCAGCAGGATAAGGATGTCGGCGTCGCTACCCGGCACCGCCCGCCCCTCGGTCAGCGACCCGAACAGGTAGACCGCCCTCACGTCGGGCCGTTCTTCAACAAGCCTGCTGGCAGCCTGAGACAGCCGGCGGAGGGCTTCAGCCCGGTCCAGCCAGAAGACCGTCACAGAACCGTATGATTTCTTCCGCACAACGGATCGCATCGGCGGCATCCTCCCGGGTGTAAAACTCCTTCGGGCTTCCGCTGGCCCAGAGGTCAGGATACCGGGTCGGGGTGTAAAAACGGTCGAGCAGCCTCGCACACTCAAAAATCGCGTGGTCGACCTCGACCTGCTCCCGAAGGCCCTCCAGCAGGTTCAAGACCGAATGGCCCCAGGCCTCGGCCCCCAACTTCTGATAGACGGCCTTGACTGCCTTCTCGGCTGCCTGCTGGGCGGCGAAGCAGGCCCACTCAAAAAAGCCACCTTCCGCCTGCCAGCGGGCGCTCTCTAGGTCCCGCAGGGCCTGGGCGAACCAGTCCCGACTGCGTTCGGCCACTCGAGCCTCCGAAAGATAGACCCTCCCCGGGGATTATAAAGGCTCCAGGGGGCGCCGAAACTGAGATCACCCCGGAGCCCGGGTGTTCCCTGGGCAGGGACCTTGCTAGCCGGCGGCCGACGCCCGACCTTCAGGACTGAGGCGGTCGCAAAATCAAGCCGCCCGGGGCTCGGGCGAGGGCACGATAGCCGGGTGCCGCGCCTGGGTGATAACCCAGTCGACGATGACCGCAACCAGCGAGCCGACGGCCGTAGTGATCAGCCTGAGGCCCCCAAAAGCCGGGTCAAAGGCCAGAACCGGGGGAAGCAGGGTGTGGGCAACAAAGATTCCCAGGAATGGGTAAGCAGCTACCCGCCAGACGCGCTCAGGCAGTCGACCGGGAAGAAGGTCATACCAGAGGACACCCGTGGCGTAGGAAAGACCAAGCATCAAGAGGAAAGTCCCGACATCCATCCCAGCACCTCCCAGCAAACTCTACCATTCACTTTAATTTTACACCATTTTCGGCCAGGGACAACTCAAAAACACCCCAATACCGGGTACCGGGTCGCCCAAATTCCCCTGGTCCCCCCTTGTCCCGGAGGGACCAGGGGTAAGGGCGTTGACCGGCAGCCCGGCCTGGCCTTCCGGGATGACCTCTGAGCTAGGCAGCGGCCGGGGCCGCATCGAGGGCCAGGGCCCGACTGCGGACCCGTTTAAGCACGAGGATTGCCAGCAAAGCCGCCGTAAAGTCGAAGGCGATAGCCAGCATAAAAATCGGCTCCCAGCTCCCCGTCAGGTCCCGCACCATGCTTCCGATGGGTACCAGGAGCGAGGCCGTGCCCTTGGCCGTGTAGAGGAGGCCATAGTTGGTCGTTGCGTAGCGCCAGCCGAAGAGGTCGCCGCCCGTTGCC
>JAUQQI010000285.1:0-511 GCA_030549955.1 Chloroflexota bacterium | reverse complement strand
GAGGCTGAAGGCGATGAACATCGTATTCTCGCGGCCGATGTGGTCCGAAACCCACCCAAAGAAGGGGCGGGTTATCCCGTTCATCACCCGGTCCAGGGAGAGGGCCCACTGCAGCGCCGTCAGCGTAACGCCCAGAATCGGGAGGGGAATCTCAGATACCCGGTAATCCCGGGCCAGGGGTGCGATCTGGGCGGTCGCCAGGAGGCCGCCCGTGGCCATCATCGTCATCATGACGTAAAGAAGCCAGAAGCGGCCGGTCCTGAGCATCTCAATGGGGCTATAGTTGCGCCGGGTCTGCTGAACCTGGGGGCTAGGCGGCACTGCCGGAAGTTCCTCCGGCTTCGGGGAGCGCATGAAGAGGGCCGCAAGGAAGACGACAAGGCCTTGAAACAGGCCAAAGTAAAGAAAAGCCGTCTCATAACCGTTACGTTCAATAACCATTGAAATCGGAATGATGGTGAGGGCCGACCCGGCCCCGAAGCCGGCCGCTGTGAGGCCGGCGGCCAGGCCC
>JAUQQI010000125.1 GCA_030549955.1 Chloroflexota bacterium | reverse complement strand
GGCAATTCCGCCGGCCCTGGGGCTGGCCCTGGCCGGCCACGGCCTGGGAATCCGGGCCTGGCTGACCGCCGGCGCTGTGGGCCTGGTGGGGGTCGCGGTCTTCGCCGGGCTCTGGGGGCTCGTCAGTGGTATCCTGGGCCTGCCCTTTGGGATGCCCCTTGAAGTCACTGCCGTCGAGTTCCTGGCGGCCCTGACCGGCGGGATATACGGGACCGAAACCGGCTGGTGGCTTTCGCCGCCCCTGCTCACAGCCTTCGGCTGGGTTGTGGGCCGCAGGGCCAGGACCTGGCGGACCGGGACCAGAGCCGGTCCGGACCACTTCATAACTTTGCTGGGAGTTCTGGTCCTGGGGGCCTATCTGAGCAGAACGGCCGGCTATTTTCCCAAGTACCAGGTCGGGGCCATTCCGCTGATGGTTGCCGCCGTGGTGAGCGCGTTCAGTGCCGATATTCGGGCCCTGCACTTCCGGAAGGGCGTCCTGATAACGGCGGTCGGGGCCGGCTCCGGACTGGCGGTCGGCCTCGTCCTCTGGGACAGGCCGTTCCTGGCGGCCGTCGGGTCAGACGGGGGCTTCCCGGTGGTGACCGCCGCCAGCTTCTTGGCCGGTACGGTCCTTGCCGTCCTCGAAAACCGGCGGCCGGTCCCGGGCCTGGCCCTGGGGCTCATCGCCGTCTTTGCCGGCTGGGCGGTCGCCACCGACCTGGTCCAGCGGTCAGCCCCCTACTCGACCGCCTACTTTTACGGGGCCAGGGGCAACGTTGAAGCCGCCCGGCTCCTGGACAGCCTGGTCGGTTCGGGGGAATATTACGTGGCCGCCAAAGAAGTAGCCTACTACGCCGCAAACCGGAATTACATCGATATGCACACCGCCTACGCCCTCCTCCGGAACCAACCGGCCTTTGACGGTCAGCTGCTCGGGCGGCCGGTGCGGGTGTGGGCCCTCTGTGTGCAGGACCAGGGCGTCCGGGCCTTCTTCGAAGGCAGGCTCGGCCCGGCCTACCGGCCGGTTGCATCGGTCGGCGATTATGTCATTTATACGCTGGCTGACAGCTCAGCCCGTTAGGCCTTTGCCGCCCGGTCGGCGATTTCAAGGACCTCGTCGAGGATTGAGACCCCGAGCCGAAGCTCTTCCTCGGTGATGGTCAAGGGCGGGGCAATAATCAGGATATTCCAGCGGCCGTAAACGTACAGGCCCCGGTCGAGGGCGGCGTTCCGGATATCGTTAAGGACCCCCTGGCTCGGGGCATTCCAGGGGACCAGGGGCTCCCGGGTCCCCCGGTCCCGGACGAGCTCAACGGCCCAGAAAAGACCGAGACCCCGGACTTCGCCGACTGACGGGTGCCGCTCATAGAGACCCTTAAGGAGCGCGCCCATGGTCTGGCCCAGGGTAGCCGCTCGCTCGATAAGGTTCTCCTCTTTGTAGACCTGCATGTTCGCAACACCCGCCGCACAGGCCAGCGGGTGGCCGGCGTAGGTCAGGCCCGACGGGAAGGGCCGGTCGTCGAGGAACCGGGCGAGCTTCTCCGAAATAATCACGCCCCCGAGGGGCACGTAGCCGCTGGTCACCCCCTTAGCAAAGGTCATAATGTCGGGGGCGACGTCCCAGTGCTGGACGGCGAACCACTTGCCGGTTCGGCCGAAGCCGCTCATCACCTCGTCCGAGATGAGGAGGATACCGTACTTGTCGCAGAGGCGCCGGACTTCCGGCCAGTACCGCGGCGGCGGAACAATGACCCCGTTGCTGCCGGTGACTCCCTCCAGCATGATGGCCGCAATCTGGTCCGGGCCCTCGTACCAGATGACCTCCTCGATGTGGGAGACACACTGGAGGGTGCACTCCGCGGCCCGGCTGCAGAAGGGGCAACGGTAGCGGTAGGGGTCGAAGACCCGCACGACGCCGGGCACCCCCGGCTCCCAGGGCCACCGGCGACTGTCGCCCCCGACCGACATGGAGCCGTAGGTGCCGCCGTGGTACGACCGGAAGCGGCTGATGATTTTCTGGCGGCCCGTGTACATCCGGGCGATTTTGATGGCGTTTTCGTTGGCCTCGGTACCGCCCGTGGTGAACATCGTCTTCTTGAGGCCGGGCGGGGCCACTTCAGCGATCATCCGGGCCAGGGTACTCCGGGTTTCGTGGTCGAAGGTCGGGCCGATGTAGCAGAGGCGCTCGGCCTGCTCCTTGATGGCGGCCACCACCTTCGGGTGCTGGTAGCCGATGTTCACGTTGATAAGCTGAGCCGAAAAATCCAGGTAGGCCTTGCCGTTGGCGTCGTAGAACCAGCAGCCCCGGGCGTGGGTGACCGGGATATGTCGGACCTGCGACTGAGTTGACCAGGGAACCAGGACGTACTCACGGGTTTCCCGCTCGACGGTGGCCGCATCCAGCATCGGTCTAACCTCCTTTCGGGCTTTACCGTCCCCGGAAAACCGGTGGACGCTTCTCCACAAAGGCCCGGGTGCCCTCGAGGGCATCCTCGGTGCGGGCAACCCGGTCAAAAAGCTCAGCCTCAAGTTTCAGGGCCTCGGCCAGGGGCAGGTCAAGGCCGCGGTAGGCCGCCTCCTTCGCCGCCTGGACCGCCAGGGGGGCGTTGGCCGCGACCTTTTCGGCCAGCTCCAGGGCTGCTGGCATCAAGGCTTCGGGTTCGACGACGCGGTTGACCAGGCCGATAGCCAGGGCCTCCCGGGCGTCGATAAGTTCCCCGGTAAAGAGCATCTCCAGGGCCTTACCAAAGGGGACGAGCCTCGGGAGCCGCTGGGTCTGGCCGCCGGCCGGCAAAATTCCCCGCCGGACCCCCATGGTACCGAAGACGGCGTTCGTCGCCGCAATGCGGATATCGCAGGCCAGGGCCAGGGCGAGCCCACCGGCCAGGCAGTAGCCGGCAATGGCGGCGATGACCGGCTTCCAGGTGGCTGGGTAGGGGCTCGGGCCCTCCTGGGCGTAGCCCCGCTCCAGGAGCCCCGGGACCCGGGTCCGCAGGTCGGCCCCGGCGGAGAAGGCCCGCCCGCCGGCCCCGGTGATGATGGCGACCCGCAGGTCAGGGTCGCGGTCAAATTCAGCCCAGGCGTCGGCCAGGGCGGCAACGGTGGGTGTATCCAGGGCGTTGTGGACTTCCGGCCGATTGATGGTGATGAGGGCGATGTAACCCCGGCGCTCGAAGATGAGTGTCATGGTCCTTCCGGCCCATTGTAGGCCCGGCGGGGACTAGCCGTCAAGGATAGGTCGGAGGTATCCGGGATAACGCCTC
>JAUQQI010000088.1 GCA_030549955.1 Chloroflexota bacterium | reverse complement strand
TCTTTCAAGCCGAAGGTCGCCGGGCTTTGAACCGGGCTAGAAGAATTCAGCCCCGACTGTAAGCCTGCTTAAAGGGTGGACCCGTTATGACCAGGGCCAGCGGCGCCCCGGCCAGAGGACCAGCTCATTGGCGGTGAGGGCCCGGAACCGGTGCATATAGAAGCAGCCAGCCCATTCCCGCGGCTTAGACGGCGACAAGGTCTAAAAGTTTCTGCCGCACGCACGGCTCAAGGCGGGCTTTGGTCCGGATGAGCTCCAAAAGCCGCTTTCGGCCCTTCATCTCGCCGATTAAGACGGCCCCGACGAGGCGGCCGTCCTTGAAAAAGAGCCGCCGATAGCTTAAGTTTTCCCGGTCAACCCATTTGACCGATTCGACCTCGGGGTGGTCCCTGGGCACTATCCCGCTGCAGGCTATGTTCGAGTCAAAAAGCCCGCTCGTATAATCCGGAACATCGACAAAGATTTCCCCGGCGCCCAGCATGTTCCGGGCCGCAATCCGACCCTGGGCCGCCGCATTCGGCCAGGTCCCCAAAGCGTGCCGCTCTTCGGTCACCACATCCCAGAATTCGGCCACATCCCCGGCCGCATAAACCCCAGGCATGGCCGTCGCCAGGTACTCATCAGTGATAACACCACGGTTCGTCTCAATCGGCGTATCTTTGACAAAATCGGTGTTTAGCCTAAGCCCAATCCCAACCCCAACAATATCCGCCTCGATGACCCGGCCCCGTTTCGTCTTGACCTGCTTGACCCGGCCCCCATCCGGGACAACCCCGGCAACCTCGTCCTCATAAATCACCTCAACCCCAGCCCGCCGGGCAATCCGGTCAACGATTTCACCCCCTTCCTCGTCCAGGTACCCATGATAGCCCAGAAAACACGATTCCCGGATGAGCCAGGTAACTTGGAGGCCCCGGGCCAGAAAGGCTTCGGTAAGCTCATAGCCGATAAAGGAGCCCCCAACCGTCACCGCCCGCCGGGCCGTCTTTAAAGCCTCCATTATCGCCCTGGTATCAGCCAGGGTCTGGAAGTTAAAGACCCCGTAGGCATCGGCCCCGGGAACCTCGAGCCGGTTCGGCCGGCCGCCACTGGCAATGAGCAGCCGGTCAAAGGGTAGCTGCTGGCCCCGGTCCGTCAGGACAACCCGCTCTTCCGGGTCGATGGCCCTAACCTTAGTCTCGAGCAAAAGCTTTATGCCGAGCTTTTCGTGGGCCTCGACCGTCCGCATTAAAACCTTCTCTTCCCGGACCTGAAGCTTTAAAAGCCTGGGCAATGCCACCCGGTTATACAGCGGGTAAGGCTCATCGGTTATTAAGGTCACACACCCGTTCGGGTCGGCCCGCCGAAGGACTTCGGCCGCCGTCGTCCCGGCTATCCCGTTGCCGATGATGACATACTGAGTCCCGTCCCGGCACGACATTGGGCAAACCTCCCCTTTTGCGGGCTGGCTGCACTGCCGCCCGAGGTCTCTGGACTGTTTTTGAGGCTGGGACCGGGTTCCGTTCAGTCGGCGATACCGGCCGGCTGCTTCTCGGCCACTTTAAGAAAGCCCCGGACCGGCACCACCCCGGGAATATCCCACTCCTCCCACATCTCGTCGACCATCTTCTGAATGTACTCGATGTCCTCTTCGAGGAGGTGGGCGAACCGGCCCTGGCGAATCAAGTACTCCCGGACCGGGATGCGCTCCTTCCGGGCGTCGTAGGTGTAGAAGACCTGGCCGTCGATGACCTCGTAAAGGGGAAAGATGCCTGACTTAATCCCCAGCTCGCCCAGCTCGTGGGAGTAGCGGGGGTGGTAGTCCCAGCCCTTCGGGCAGGGGTCAAACGTGTGGATAAACGTCGGTCCGCCGATGCTCAGGGCCTTGCGGACCTTGTTCAGATAGTCGAGGGGTGGGAAGGTGGCGCAGGCTGTGGCCACGTACCGGCAGGTCGGGTGGCCAACGGCGAGCATCCCGGCCACGTTCTTCTTCCAGCGCCGTTGCATGATCCGGTGCTTCTTGCCCGGCGGGGTGAAGGTGGTCTGGGCCCCGTAGGGCGTCATACCGGTGGCCTGGATGTCGGTGTTGGCCGCCGACTCGTTGTCATAGAGGACGATGAGCAGGTCGTAATCGGTCTGGAGGGCGGCCGAGATGGCCGAGAGGCCCATGTCGGCCCCGCCCAGGTCGCCGCAGAAGGAGATGACGTTGATCTTTTCGGCCGGGATCTTGCCCTTCCGCATCAGGGCCCGCAGGCCGGCGGCCGCCCCGACCGCCGCCGACCCCCCGGAGCCGAGCTGGGTATGCATCCACGGGATCACCCAGGGCGTGGTCATGTAGCTGGTGTTCGCCACATACATGCACCCGGTCGAACCCATGGCGATGGTACGGGGGCCGGCGGCTTTCGCAAAGCCCCGCATGACCATGGCCGATTCGCACCCCTGGCAGGTGCGGTGACCCGAGGTGTAGAACTCCTCGAGGGGTGTCTGCCGAACATTCTTGATCTTGTCGTAAAGGATCACTTCCTCACGGGGCATCGGCGCAAACCTCCTTTTCTTACTCCCGCAGGCCAATCCAGGTTACGAAGCCGTCCAGCGAGCCCTTCTGAGCAGCTTCCCGGGTGATTTCGAACATGCGGATGCAGTCGGCGATGGAGATGTCCCGGCCGCCCAGGCCGCTGATAAAGTTGACAACCACGGGCCGCTCCCGGGCCGGATAGAGGCACGAACGAATTTCATGCAGAAGCGCCCCGCCGTCATCAGGCGACCCGTGGGCGAAGTCCCGGTCAATGACCCCGACGGCCCGGAACCGGCGCAGGCTCTCCCGGAGCTCCGCCGTCGGGAAAGGCCTGAACCAGCGCAGGTTAATGTAGCCGACCTTCTGACCCCTTTCCCGGAGCCGGCGGACGGCCGTCCGGGCCGGCCGGGCCACGGTGCCGAGGCCGATCAGGACCACCTCGGCATCCTCGGTCATGAACTCTTCGAAATAATACGGGGGCGAATAAATGTCGCCGAAGATGGCATTGAACTCCTGGTAGGCCTCGACAATCACCTGCCGGGCCCGCCGGGCCGCCTCCCAGTTCTGCCGCCGGATCTCCATTACCCAGTCCTCGTTGACCTGGGGTGCGATGGAGATCGGGTTGTCGGGGTGAAGCCGCCGCTCGCCCAGGTCATAGGGCGGCAGGAAGCGTTGCACAGCCTCCTTCGTCGGAATCCGGACGACGTGCTGGGAGTGGGTCAGAAAGGCGCCATCCATGGCCAGGGCCATCGGCATCATTACCCGCTTATCCTCA
>JAUQQI010000226.1 GCA_030549955.1 Chloroflexota bacterium | reverse complement strand
CGCCAGCTCCCGGACAAGCTGGGGCAGCTCCAGCAGCTCCTCAGTGAGGACCAGCCGCCGGAGTTCTACCCGCCACTCGGGATGGGCCTCAAGCAGCCTGATCAGTTCGTGAAAATCCTGAACGCTGAAAGCCATCTTAAAACCCCTCAAATTTTATCCTGAACCGGGAAAAACAGCACATGCCGCACGAGGTTTCCCGTCGGCCGGCAGCTTGCCGGCCAAGGCTCCCTGGTGGCGCCCCTACCTTCGGGATTGCTTGGGTGCCGGGTCCCATCTTTACATGGTCACGCCGGCTGCATCCAGGCGCCGCGGCGCTTCGTTTTCCGACCGACGACAGCCTAAATCCCCCGACGGACTTACGACACAATCGGTCCGCTGGAGTCGCGGGCCGATTGTGTGATGAAGCCGTCGAACTGAACGCCGGGGAAGTCGGCTGGCCGGTCATCAATGAAATCAATCACTGCGAGTTATAGAACGACGAGTTCCTCCGGATGGTCGGGTACAAAGCAGAGGCCTGGCGGGAGTGATTGAGTTGTCGGTGAAATAAATGGTGACCAAACCCGGGATGGTGGGCGGTGGAGGACTTGAACCTCCGGCCTCCACTTTGTAAGAGTGGCGCTCTAACCGGCTGAGCTAACCGCCCGGAAGGTGAAAGGGGCCGGGCGGACGGCTGATACCCGGCCAGCGGGCGCGCCAGGCGGGGCTCGAACCCACGACCTCAGCCTCCGCAGGGCTGCGCTCTATCCAGCTGAGCTACTGGCGCGCGGTGGGCGGTGGAGGACTTGAACCTCCGACCTCGTCGGTGTGAACGACGCGCTCTAACCAGGCTGAGCTAACCGCCCAATAGCCCGGCCCAAATCTAGTATGGCCTGAACCTCACAGGATGTCAAGGGCAGGAAAACCCAAAGGACCCAACGCCCGAAAGGACCGGCCCCCACCGCAGCCGTCGGGCCGCCGGCCGGGCCTTCGGATTTTCGCAGGCCGCTCAACCCGTAGCGGCCCTTGCAAGGAACGGCCCGGCAAAAGCGGGACGGTGACCTTGCCGATTCATAACGGCCCCCGCCCGAGACAGCTAACCCGGATTCAGCCTAACGGCTTAAATTCCCGGATATAACCCTTGACTTTTGCAAAACAGTTGCTTGATAATTCCTGAGTCCTGAACCTGAAAACCGGGGGAGGAAAAGCGGACCATTGCGTTCAGACCTGTGGCTCGCCAAAGAACTTGACAGAATATGGCAGGGTCATTTTGCGGATGTCCCGCGGGTCAACGATGTAATCATCCGATTCATGGGCAACTGGAAGACGCGCCTTGGGGTCATCAAGCTCTCCGAGTGCCAGCGGCACACCCTCATCGGCATCAACGGCCTGCTCCGGCTCCCAGCCGTCCCACCCGTCATCGTCGAGATTACGATCGCCCACGAGCTGGTCCACTACGCCCACGGCTTCGGTTCCCCCCTGCCCCGGAAATATCGTTACCCGCACCGGGGCGGCGTGGTCGAGCGGGAGCTCCACCGGCGGGGTCTTGGGGATAAACTGGCCGACTACAGCCGCTGGCTGGAGGACCACTGGTTCGCTTTTTACGACAATATTTGCGCAAACGGCCAGCGGCTGCGTCTCGCCGTCTAAGCTGGGCGTCGGGCAAACCCGACCGGAACTCAGGCTGTGGCCGGGGCTGGCAGCCGCTCCAGGGTGGCAACGTCGGCCCCGGCCCGAACCATCTCCTCGATGGCCTCCTCGGCGTCGTGGGGCTTCAGGTTGACCCCCCGGATGGCGTCCAGCAGAACCGTGACTTTGAGCCCCCGCTTCAGGGCCTCAAGGACTGTCCACCGGACGCAGTAGTCGGTGGCCAGGCCGCCGACGTAGAGCCGGTCGATCCCCCGGCGGCGAAGGCCTTCCTCCAGGGGCGTTCCGTCCGGTTCAAAGCCGTCGAAGGCCGAGTAGCTGTCCCGCTCGGGGTCCATGCCCTTGGAGACGACCACAGCATCCCCAAGGTCCAGTTCCGGGTGAAACTCGGCCCCGCGCGTGCCCTGGATGCAGTGGGGCGGCCAGAGTCCGCCGTACTGCTGGAAGTGCTTGGTTACTTCCGGGTGCCAGTCGCGGGATGCGAATACTGGTCGGCCAGCTTCCCGGAACCGCTCAACGTACCTGTTAACCACGGGCACAATCTTATCGCCCTCGGGCACCGGCAAAGCGCCGCCAGGCATGAAATCCAGTTGCGGGTCGACAACCAGGAGCGCCTCAGCCATCAGACCTCACCTCGCCTTTCCCGGATTTCCTGGATAAATTTTAGCTCAACCGCCGCTAGCAAAATGCTCCGCCACAAGCCGGGCCAGTTCGCTGATGGCGGCCTCCCCGGCCAGATAGTCGGACAGGTCCTCGGTCATCGCCACCAGGACAACGGGCCCGGCCGGCAGATAAATAATGCCGGCGTCGTGGGCGACGCCTGGTAGCGTCCCGGTCTTGTGGGCCACCGGCGTGCCCGGCGGCAGGCCGGCCGGGATTCTCCGGTCATCCCGCTGCCGCAGAAGGGTCGCCCGCATCCGGGCGCTGGCCGCCGGGCTTACCGCCCGCCCGGCTTCCATCAGCTCGAGGAGCTTCATAACGTCGGCCGGGGTGGTGGTCGGTTCCCACCAGTCCACGTGGGTAGATTCCAGCCCGTAAGCCTCAAGCACCCGGTTTATCCGGTCGACCCCGAGCATCTGCATAAAGACCAGGGCGGTCGGGTTGTCACTCAGCGTAATCATCGCATCCAGGGCCTCCCAGCCAACCACCACGTCCCCGGCGTAGTAGACGCTCCAGTCGCTGGCGTTGACAGCCCATTCCGGAATGGTGATGGGGCTGTCCAGGTCGACGTCGCCGGCTTCGACGGCCTCAAACAGGGCCAGCATTACCCCGAGTTTGTAAAGGCTGGCGGCCTCAAAAACCCGGTTCGCGTTATGGCTCCCCGTCTCCCCGGTCCGGAGGTTCTTAATGGCAATGCCTATCGTCCCGAAGTCGGCCGGCAGGGCCCGGACAAACTCATCTATAAGTGGCTGCAGACCGGGCTCCGGCTTCCGGACCGACTTCGGACGGTGCGGAGCCGCCCTGGCCGGCGTAAGTCCGGGGGATTCAAGCTGGGGGCTGGGGGCGGCCGGAATCCAGAAGGGCAAGCCGGCGGCGGTTCCGGCAACGAGACCCAGGGTCAGCAGCAGCGCGATTGACCGGACCGGGCTGGGCTGTTTTCGGCGGCTCACGGCCGGTCCAGGCTCCGGAAGTACTCCTCCAGGGAGATGCCGGCCTGGTAAACGTGG
>JAUQQI010000002.1 GCA_030549955.1 Chloroflexota bacterium | reverse complement strand
GGATTAGTTCAATGCAAACTGTCCGTCCGAAATCCCAGGCTAGCGAGGTTATAAGCGCCGGTCTGGCGGCCGGCTTCGCCCTGGGGTTTATCGGCTGGGTCTGGGACGACCTGGAACACCAGCGCATCCTTCAGCTCGGGGTTGCCTGGGCCCATCTGCTGATGACCATCGGGCTTTTCGTGGCCCTGGCAGGGATGGTCGTCGCCCTGGGCCGGTCGGTCGGACGATTGCCAGCCTACCTGGCTTTTCTGGCCGGCTTTGGCCTTTCGTTTGTTCACCCGCTGGCCGGTCGGGCGGTCTGGCTGGGCCTGGCGCTGGGGGCGGCCTGGCTGGCAGTCCGGGCCGGGAGCCGGGGATTCGGGCTGGCTGGTCTGGGTCTGGCCGTGGTGATAATCGGGGGCATTGTCGACGTGTTCTGGCACCGGGCGAACCCTGGCGTGGTTGAGACGAACCTGCTCTTACTGCCCGGCCACGCCGTCGAGCTTGCCGGCTGGGGCCTCGGCCTGGCCGGCTCGGTCCTGGCCTGGCAGCGTTCTGGTGGGTCCTCCGAGGAGGACCGACAGATAACATCGTGGGTTCCAGGGCAAAATGAATGAAGCGAAGCCAGTTTGAGCTGCTTTTTGAGCTTCTTATTGACGAAGTCACAGATCTTGCTAGTACGCTTCAAGAACTAGCTGGTCAAAAGGCCGATCTGAATCAGACCTATTGGAATACAATTCTGGCCCTATTAAATGAGCTTCAATCCAAGATCCAGATCCTTAGGCTTGAATGTGTGTATCTTGCTGAAGAAACTGAGGGCCAGTTATCTGACGCGTTTCAATTTGCCCGAGAAAAGCGCACTCCGGTAGAGGCATTCCGACAGCCAATCCTCGAAGTGCTAGCGGAATTAGGTGGGCGAGGTCGAGTAAGTACCATCCTGCAGCGCATTGAATCCAAAGTCGAACTTAACCGATATGACAAACAGCGGTTGCCATTACACCGGCCGCCGGCCCGCTGGCAGCGAACGGTGCGGTTATGCCGGTCTCTCCTTGTAAAGGAAGGAGTATTGAAACCAGATTCGCCCCGTGGAATCTGGGAGATTTCCGAAAAAGGTCGTGAAGCATTACAGTCGCTGGCCCGAATTGAAGGGGGTGATACCCCTGCACCCCCGGCGGTTGAAACCGCCGGGGTGGAGGAGGGAGCAAGGCCGTCAACAACCGGAGCCGGCATTGGGTTGCAGGGGCGGCCGGAAATTGGCGGAATTAGACACCGGGCGCGGCGTATTTCGCCGGAAAAGAGGGGTGGTCGGCCGCGTGGCCCAAGTCCCGATGCACAGCTTGCCGAAAGGCCTCAAAGCTGGGTGGCGCGACCGGAGCTCGTTTGCTGGAAACGGGGACAGGAATGGGTAGTTGGGGTAGAACTTCCGGATGAGATTTCCTACGGTGGAAGCGTTAACGTCTTTCAGGTTGATATCTCGCTTGTCCGGGACAGGTTGCAAGATAACTGCTATCCCCTTGCCTCTTTAATTGATGACGTGACCATATATGTTGCGAAGCCGGGGCTCGATACCGTACTCGATGTTCCGGTTGACGGTGGGCGCCCGCTTCTGTTTAAGCTGAGGGGCAAGACCCTCAATCAGGGTCGGAAGGTAAAGCAGGCCTCGTCCGGTGTCTACCTGGTCATTGCTCCTGAGACCTGGGAACGGGACGAGCAGAAAGCAGGCAGGGCGCCCATCGCGCCCGAGCCGGTTTCTATTAAGGGCTACCGGGCACATTTTTTCGACCTCAATGAAAGCGCGCACCTTCAGGTCGCTTTGCAAAATGATCAGAGAGAAACTGTTGTGGTTGGCTCCGGCGGTCCGCGTTTTTACCCTGTTGGCCAATCGCTACCCGATGCGACCGAGAATATGGGCCCCCTCTTCGGGGGCGTTCCGCCGCGCATCGGCATAATCGGCAAGTGGGAAGATGTTGGGACCATCGTAATCGGCGAAGAGGGCAGGGGTCGCCGGCGATGGCGGCGGGGGTTTAAACCGATTCCCGAGCAGTCGGAACAGGAACTCCCTGAGGATCTCAGAGCCAGAAGGTGCGGCTGGTATTTCCTACGGTTTTACGACCGGGACGATAACCTGATAGATAGCTTCGATTTCCGGTTTGCACCCGGCCTCCAGGATATCCGGATTCCAGCTTGCGAGCCAAGCCCCGGGCCGGACGGATATCGCTCAGTCATGGTCGAGGTCGTTCATGAGCCCGACTATGCAGTGCAACCCGCCTCATCCGGCTGCCCGGATGTAGAAATCAAACCGGACAAAAATGGGACCACAATATTAATACCACCAAAGCCGGACTGCGACCGCATTCGCCTGCTAATTCTGCCGGGAACAGGGCATGGCCGGCCGGTGGAGGCTGATGTTCTCCTCGAAAGGGTCTGGTGGGCGGTCGGGAACGAATATGCCGCCCCGGCTGTGTGGGGTGATCGGCCGGTCTCGATATCCTTTGGGGACCTGGTGGCAACTTCGGACAGGGCCCTGTGGTTGCTTATGCCCACACAACGGTGGGCGAAGGGAGTAAGGGTCGGGTTTGAGGGCGCTGAACTCAGGACCTGCAACATCAGGACAGTCGACCGGACCGTTTGCATTCCTCTCCGGGAGCTCAGTGGCCTATCTGATAAACCGCCGGAGACCAAGGTGAGCTTACAAGTCCGTGTAGAACGCGAAGGCAGCTCATATACAATACAACCGTGTGTGATACTAGCTAGCTTTGAATGTTGTCAATGCGGGTTTATTTGCCCAAGTCAACGAGAAATACTTAGTCATGTTGAATTATGTCATCTGGAACAATTAATGAAGCCTTTAACATATGACGAATTGAGACAACGGGATCCGTCGCTGCCGCAAATTTTGAAATGTGGCTACTGTGGTTTTTATGCCTCTGAATCAGAGTACTCGTATCCGACAAACGCAATTGAGGTTCATATCGAGCAAGATTGTAAGAACGCTATTCGGGAGCACGGTAAAGCTATAGTACGTTTATCGTCCATTAATTTAGAGGAAATACGGGGTAAAATAATACCAGAATTGCCATTAATCTTTAAATGTAAATTCTGCGGCCGTGATATTAAGGGACACTCTGGGCCGAATCTGATGGAGCATCTGATTAAGCAACATAAGGATAAGCTTTATGTTGCAAAGTGAATACCAGCCGCCTTTAAGGGTCGAACGGCTGGCGAGGGAGGTCGAGGAGCGATATGGACGGTATCTCAAAACAACTTTTTATTTTAAAGACCCGGTTTTGAGGGCGTCGTTCGAAAGGGCCCT
>JAUQQI010000321.1 GCA_030549955.1 Chloroflexota bacterium | reverse complement strand
GCCGGCAGGGGCGGTACGGGGGGGGTGGTGGGGAGGGGGGTGGGGGGGGCCGTGGGTGCCGGGGTCGTCGGCGGGGGCGTCGGGGATGCCGGCCGGGGAGTCGGGGTTGCCGGCCGCGGCGTCGGCGTGGCCGGAGCCGGGGTCGCGGTCGGCCGCACGGCGGTAGGGGTAGGCGGCTCAGGCGTTCGGGTCGCCGGGACCGGGGTTGGACTGGCCGGCCCGGGGGTGGGCGTTCGGGGGACGGCTGTCGGGGTCGGCGTCGGCTGGGTTGCCCCCAGGACATCCAGCCGACCTGATATAGCACCCAGGGCCGCAATGCCCAGGGCCAAAACCATCAAAAAGATGCGGATCCCGGCCACCGAATGTCGATCGTACCACGAATGCCCAGGACCTCGGTAGTCGTGCGGCCGTTTGCCCGCCGGAATCGAAGGTCAAGCTCGGCCCGCCCGACTCGCAGACGCCGGACCATCACCTCATTAAGCCAGGGCGGCAGGGTCGGGTTCAGGTCCAGCCGGTCACGCATCCCGTCCGGCCGGATGCCAAGAATCGTCTGGCAGAACGAGAGGGCGGTTCCGGCCGCCCAGGCCTGAGGGGTCGAACTGAGCGGGTACTCGGCCGGTGCCGAGTAGTACCGGCGGTCCCGGGTAAACCCGCAGAAAAGCTCCGGGAGTCGCAGGTAGCGAAAAGTCTGGGCGGCGTCGAAGACCTGGCCGATAACCAGGTTCGCCTGCTCGCTCAGACCGTAGCGCTTGAGCCCGGCGGCAATCAGCGAATTGTCGTGGGGCCAGACGCTCCCGTTATGGTAGCTCATCGGGTTGAAGCCTGGCACCCGGCTGCTCAGGGTCCTCAGGCCCCAGCCGCAGAACCTCTCCGCCTGAAGGAGCCGCTCGGCCAGGGCGACAGCGCGGTCGCGGTCTACGATCCCGGCCCAGAGGCAGTGGCCGGGGTTGGAGGCCAGCGTCGCCACCGGCCGCTTTGCGGCATCGAGGGCAATGGCGAAAAATCCCCCATCTTCGACCCAGAAGTCCCGGTTGAACCGGCGGGCCAGGTCGGCCGCCCGGGCCCGAAAGCCGGCCGCCCCGGCCCGACCGAGCCATTCAAGCAGGTCAGCGTAGGCCTGATAGGCCGCGTAAACGTAGCCCTGCACCTCGGCGAGGGCGATGGGGGGCTCCACCGGCTTCCCGTGCTCGTCGAGGATCGGCGCCTCGCTGTCCTTCCAGCCCTGGTGCTTGATCCCCCGGGGCGACCGGGTCAGATATTCCACGTAACCGTCGCCGTCCTTATCGCCGTATTTTTCAACCCACTCGATGGCCCGGGTTGCATTTTCAAAGAGTTCAGCTGCCAGGCCGATATCCCCGGTCCATCGGACGGTCTCGGCCAGCAGGACGACAAAGAGGGGGGTTGCGTCGATGGAGCCGTAATAGGGCCGATGGGGGATAATTCCGAGGGCGGCCAGCTCGCCCCGCCGGAGCTCGTGCATGATGCGGCCGGGTTCCTCGTCGGTGAAGTCGTCGACCTTCCGGCCCTGGTAGTGGGCCAGGAACCGGAGGGCCGCGACGGCCAGGTCGGGCCTGAACATCAGGGTCTGCCAGGCGGTGATGGCCAGGTCCCGACCGAACGGACACGCAAACCAGGGTACGCCGGCGTCGATGAGGGGGCCGAACGGCGTGTTCTCGGCCAGCAGTCGCAGGTCGACCAGGCTGCGTCTCACGAATCGGTTCCAGACCTCATGGTCCGACCAGAATTCGGTGCCCTGGCTAAGCCAGGCTTCGTAGTCCCGCTGCAGACGCTGGACCCGGACCTCAAAGGGCTCCTGGCCAGGGGGCCTGGCCATTTCGGGCGCGACCTCGAGGGTGAAAAACACTGGCCGGCCCGGGGGCAACAGCAGGTCGAAGGCGGCCTCGACAACCCAGACCGGCTGGGGAACGGTGGTCGCCGGAGCGGTTGCGTCGGGCACGGTCGCGGCCGGGGCCACAGCGACCGGCAGTAGCTCCTGGCTGAGAGTAAATTCGGGGGCGAAGTCGCCGTCGAGAAAGGTCACCCGGGTTCGCCGTTCAGTGCCGTCCTGGCCGATCGCCCCCAGGATGACCCGCCGGCCCTGGACCCTGGGCTCCAGGGCGGCCGGGGGGGCAGCCCGTCGGACGAATCCCCGGACCTCAAACATGTCCCGGAAGTCGGCCCCAAACCGGAGCCGGACCCGCACGGTGACCGGGAAGAGGTTGTAATTATGGAAGCCGACCCGCTCGTAAAGGGCGCCGTCAATGAACCGGTTGCGCCAGATGCTCACCGTGTCCGGCAGGACAACCCGACCGTCCGGAAGGTCCAGCCGGGGATTAGCAAACTGCAAATTTGACATAAAATTATGTTCGGCCGAGGAGGTAAGTATGACCGGCCGCTTACCGTTGATGGAGAACTCGTAGAGGGAGAGGTAACGGGTATCCCGGTAGAAGAGGCCGACGGCCAGGCCGCCGTCGGCCGGGATATCCCCGAGCGGGTCGGAAACCAGAAAAATATCGTTCTCTTTGACCGTGAGGGTTTCGCTCATTCGCCCATTCCAACAGCGGGGCCGCTGCCCTAAAAGGGGAACCGGGGTCCGGGGCGGCGGCCGCCGGCCATCAGGTCCTTCATGAGGCGGCGGGTCTGGAAGAACTGGTTGAGGAGCTGGTTGACTTCCTGGATGGAGGTCCCGCTTCCCCGGGCAATCCGGCGCTTGCGGCTACCGTCGATGATTTCGGGCCGCCGGCGCTCTTGCGGGGTCATGGAAAGGATAATTGCCTCGACTCGCTTGAGCTGGCGCTCGTCGAGGGCTTCGGCTGGCAGGTGCTTTGCTGCCTGGCTAAAGCCCGGGATCATTTCCAGGAGTTGCTGGAGCGGTCCCATCTTTTTGACCTGCTGAAGCTGGTTGAGGAAATCCTCAAGGGTAAAGGTCGCGGTCCGCAGTTTCTTCTCGAGGGCCCTGGCCTGCTCCCGGTCGAAGGCTTCCTGAGCCCGCTCAATGAGGGTCAGGACGTCGCCCATGCCCAGGATCCGGGAGGCCAGCCGGTCGGGGTAGAAGGGCTCCAGGGCGTCGGGCTTCTCGCCGACCCCGATAAACCTGATGGGAACCCCGGTGACAGCCCGAACCGAGAGGGCCGCCCCGCCCCGGGCGTCGCCGTCGAGCTTCGTCAGGATGACCCCGGTCAGGCCGACCCGCCGGTGAAACTCCTCGGCCGTCCGAACAGCATCCTGACCCGTCATCGCATCCGCGACCAGCAGCACCTCGTGGGGCCGGAGGCGGGCCTTAATGGCCTCCAGCTCGGCCATC
>JAUQQI010000192.1:18636-27521 GCA_030549955.1 Chloroflexota bacterium | reverse complement strand
ATGATGATCTGCTTGTTGGCCGTGTTATGCTTCGCCAGCAGTCGCTGGGCGAGCATAAAGGCGTGCTGAATGTTAGTGCCATAAGAGTATTCGTCAACGGTCGCCTCGGCGAGTTCCTGCTCGGTGAGTTCCCGGGCATATCTTGAAAACCCGACGATATACAGGACATCCCGGGGGAACTGGGTCTTGATAAGCTGGCTCAGGGCGAGGGCCACCTTCTTCGCCGCAAAAAAGTTCCCCCGCAGTCCCATCGACCAGCTCAGGTCGAGCATCATGACGGTGGCCGTCTGGCTCGTGTGGCGGGTCTGATAGACCTCAAAGTCTTTGGGCGACAGCCTGACCGGAACCCGGGGGCCTTCCCGGGTCAGGCTGTTCATCAGGGTTCGTTCGAGGTGGAGGTCGAAGGGGTCGCCGAACTCATAGGGCTTGGTTTCCTCGGCCCGGTCGTTGCCGGGGCCCCGGTAGGCGGTCTCATGCTTGCCGAACCGGTCCTTCTTGATCTGGTTAAAGATGTCATGGAGGGCCTTCTGGCCGATCCTCCGCATGGCCCGGGGCGTAAGCTCCCAGCGGTTGCCCCGGGACCGGATGTAGCCGGCCTCCTCGAGCAGGCGGGCCATCTGACGGAGGGCGTCAATCATTCGACGGGCCTCGTCACCCAGCAACTGCTGAAGCCGCTCGGCGTCGATGTCGTCGAGCCCCCGACCCTGCTCGGCCGCCCGGAGCTGCTGTTCGAGCTGGTCGAGGGCCTGTAGTTCCTCCATCAGGCGCATGGCTTCCTGAAGGCTCAGAGGCTCGTCGCCGCGGAAGGGGTAGCGGTTGCGCAGGTCGTCCGTCGGCATCAGGTATTCGAGGTTGGCGGCCAGGGCCGCCAGCTCCTGCCGGAGGGCCTCATCCTTAAGGACCGATTCCAGGAGCTCCTGAAGGGCCTGGCGTTGCTGGGGCGAGAGCGAGTCGAGCAGCGACCGCATCATGGCCATCCGCTGACGCATCTGCCCCAGGAGCTCGTCAAGGCTCTGCGGCGGGTTCGGCCCGAACATGTCTCCGAATTGCTGCATGAAGCGGTCAAAGTCGGGCTCCTGACCCCGCATCCGCTGCTCGAGCATCCGGTTGAGCTCCTGGACCATCTCCCGGATCCGGGCCAGGTCCTCCGGGGTGAGGCTCTGGAGCTGCTGGTAAAGGTTCTGGAAGAACGAATCCATCACCTGGCCCTGGAGCATCTGCATGAGCTCCTGAAAGAGCCGCCGGGCTTCGGGGTCCATGAACTCGTAATCGTTGAGGGCCTTAATCTGGCCGGCCAGGTCGGGCGGGAGCCGGTCGAGGAACTCGAGCTTGCGCTGGGCGACCTTTTCGAGCATTTTCACCCGGGGGTCGTCAGCGTCCTGGGGCGACTGCCCCCGGGCCTCAGCAAGCCGGCGTTCGATTCCCTGGCGCTCGGTTTGAATAACCTGGTCGAGCTTTTTGCGAATGTCATCCAGGACGGACCCCAGGTTGTACTGGTCAAGCCGCCGTTGCCGGGCCTGACGGACCCGCTGCATCAGCTCCTGAAGGCCCATGAAACGGGTTCCATCCGGGCGGGTAAAGCCCCGCCGGAGGAGCTGACGCAGGGCCTGGGAGATGTCGCCGTGAGCCAGGACGTCGTCCGAAAGCGCCTTTAAAAGCTCGTCGGCATCAAGGTCGAAATCCTGAGTGCCGTCCCATTCGGAGTATCGATAGACAGGCATACCAGAGCCCCCTCCCGAATTCGGCCGCCGCGGCCTTACGACCGATAAAGTACTTTCCCCGGCAGCTTTTCCTTGTTAAGCCGCTTGTTTACGTGGAGCCCCTCCAGGATGAACTCGACGGCGCTGGCAATACTTGCCGGGCTGTCGTAAGCCCCGAGTCGGGCCACGCCCTCGAGCATACCGTCCAGTTCCCGCATCAGCTTGACGTAGTGGGCCGACGGCATCAGTTCGCCCACGTCAACCTTCAGCCCGCCCCGGAATCGCTGGATGAGGAACTCGAACTGCTGGACCTCAAAGTAGCGGTTGAAGGTGCGGGCGATGGCGTTCATCAGGAGGCGTTCGACAATCTGCTCCTCCCGGCCGTCCTCAAGGGATTCCAGCTCAATCTTCCCGGCCGTCGAGGCAATGATGGCCGGCAGGTCGGTCATCCGGGGAACCACATGCTCCTCGCCGAGGCGAATCGCCCGGCGCAGGGCGTTGGAAATGACGTTTTCGTAGTTGGCGATGGAGACCCGGACGCTCACCCCCGACCGCTGGTTTATGTCGGGGCTCTTGCGGGCCAGGGCGGATACCTCGGCAATGATCTCTTTGATATACTGGGGAACCGTTACCTGCAGGCCGGCGTCCTCGAAGGTCATCCGCTCCTGCTCCATGATCCGGATCTCTTCTTCGATTGTCCGCGGGTAGTGGGTCCGGATCTGGGAGCCGTAGCGGTCCTTGAGGGGCGTAATAATCCGGCCCCGGTTCGTGTAATCTTCGGGGTTTGCGGTGGCCACAACGTAGACGTCAAGGGGTAGCCGGATGCGGTAGCCCCGAATCTGGACATCCCGCTCCTCCATGATATTAAAAAGGCCGACCTGAATCCGTTCGGCGAGGTCCGGAAGCTCGTTAATCGCGAAAATCCCCCGATTTACCCTGGGAATGAGGCCGTAGTGGATGGTCAACTCATCGGCGAGGTAGCGGCCCTCAGCGACCCGGATGGGGTCGACTTCGCCGATAAGGTCGGCGATGGTCACGTCCGGGGTTGCAAGCTTCTCGGCGTAGCGCGCCTCCCGCGGGAGCCAGTCGATTTCAACGTCGTCGCCGAACTGGGCGACCAGATCCCGGCACCGCTTGCAGATCGGGGCGTACGGGTTATCGTTTATCTCACAACCGGCAATTATCGGAATCTCGGGGTCAAGCAGGTTGACCAGCGACCGGATAAGCCGGGTCTTGGCCTGACCCCGCTCACCGAGCAGGATGATATCCTGTCCGGATAAAATGGCATTCTCGACCTGGGGGATAACCGTATCGTCAAAACCGATTATGCCGGGAAAGAGCTCCTCTCCCCGGCGGACCTTCTCAATGAGGTTCTTTCGCAGCTCTTCTTTGACCGAGATTACCCGGTACCCGCTCCGACGGAGTTCGCCGACCGTTCTGGGCTTAGCCGAAGCCATAACCGATTATCCCCTTCCCCTCCTTGGGTCTTCAGCCCAAGCATAACCCAGACTTTACGGGCCGGTCAAGTAGCCATGGGGCCGGGCGCCGTGACCTTTGGGCCCTCAGTTGACCGGCTCCGGCTCGGCGGCCGCCGCCGGAATGAGACCGAGCTCCTTGGCAATGTCGCCCCCAAGGCCGACGGTTACCTGTCCGGCCCGGGCCCAGGGCACATCTTCCTTCCACTCCTGGAAGACAGTCCGCTGGGCCCGCAGGACGTAGTGGTTGCCCATATCGACGGTCGGGGTCGTGGGCAGGCCATTGGCCTGGACCGGATCGAACGGGGCCGCAAAATACGCGGCCCGGATCGCCGGCCGCCCGTCCAGGACAGCCAGCCGGTCCCGGACGATGGCGGCCCAGTCCTTGCCGGCCTCATCCCAGGTGGCCGGGGGCGGGACACTGCGGACGGCCGCAAGCCAGCCGTCGGCGCCGGCGTCGTGAAGCCGGTCGAAGACATTGACAAACATCACGCAGGCGCAGTCGGGCCGCCACTGGAAGACCACCCGCTGGAAGGCCTGAACCACGAACCCGTCCCAGACAAAGCGGCGGCTGATGGGATAGCCGACGGCCTGGGGTCCGCCGAAGCGCTGGAAGAAGGTCCAGAACAGGATTCCGTCGGCATCGGTGACCCCGAACCCGCCCCGCCCGGCTCCGGCCTGGGTGTAGAAGTGGCCCCCAGGAATGGGCCAGTCGGGACCGGCGGGTGTCGCCGCGTCCCGGAAGCGGGCCGTGTATTGCCGGGTGAGGTCCAGGTAAAGGTTCCCGTATGACCGGGCCGGTTCAATCTGCGACCCTTCGGCCCATTCATTAAATGATGTTATAACGACCCAGTCTGAGCCGGTGTTCAGGGCGGCCTCCCAGCTTCGGCGGTAGTAGGCGCCGTTTTCGCGGTCCCGGGTAAAGCCGTCGGTCCGGCCCAGACGGGTATCGTCGTAGCCGGGCATAACGGTGGCCGCAAAAATCCGGCCCTGACCGGGCGGAATAGCGGCCCGGAACCGGCGGAGCCAGTTTTGCAGGGCCTGACCGGGGTCGGCGGCCCAGGCGATGGAATAGCCGTGCTGGGCGTCAAAGACTCGCAGGTAGCTGAAATCGTCCCCTTCGGCCACCCAGAATTGATTCTGGCCGGGGTCAACCGCCCCCCGGATTTGAGCCCAGGTCCCGACGGGCAGAGCCCTTACCCGCCAGAAGAAAATAACCGGCCGGCCGTTATATAGCAGGTAGGCCGGGTGGGCGAAGCGGCCGCCGGCCGCGGCCAGGGCCCGGACGAGCCGGCCCGGGTCATTCTGGAGCAGGGGACCATCGGTTTCCACCCCGAGGGCAATTGTGAAACCCAGGCGGGCGGCGGTATCGAGGGCGCGGCCGGCGTTCCGGTCGGTCCGGTCGCCCGGGCCGTACCAGGCCAGGATAAAGCCGTCGATGCCGGCGTCCCGGGCCTGGCGGATGTGCCGCTCGATGGCCGCCGGGTCGTCCGAGTTATACGGAACGGCCGGGATGTCGGCTGTCCGGCCCGAGGCCCAGAAATCTTCGTCATACCAGACGTAGTAATAAGCCAGGACCAGCCGGGCCGGGTCGGCCCCGGCGGTCCCGGCGCCGAAGATGGCCGCCGTCACGACCGTGGTCAGAATCCAGGGCCAGGTCCGCTTCGTCACCGCTACTCTCCGCAGAAATTGTCCTGGCAGGACTTTACCCGGCTTAAGATAATCGTGCAAGGTACGCCGGTCCGTAACAGGGCCCCCCGGTTTTGGCCCCCAACGGAACCCGTACCAGGCCCGGCCATTGTGCTAACTTTTTAGCGATGAAGTTCGGGTTGGGGACCAAAGCGTCAGTCCTCGGGCCTGCCTTGCTGTTCATTGTGGCAATTGCTGCTATCCTGCGTTTCCAGGGCCTCAATTGGGACCAGAACACTCACCTCCACCCGGATGAGCGGTTTATCACGATGGTGGCCACCGCCCTCGAGTGGCCCCGGAGCCTCGGGGAGTATTTTGATACTGCTACGTCCCCCCTCAACCCGTATAATCGGAACTTTGGCACCTACGTCTACGGCACGTTTCCCCTGTTCCTGACCAAGTTCGTGGCGGAAAAACTGCTCGATATGGGCGGCTACGACCGGATTTTCCTGGTCGGCCGGGCCCTCTCGGCCCTGATGGACCTGGGGACGATGGGCCTCGCCTTTCTTATCGGACGCCGCCTTTACAGCCCGACGGTTGGCCTGCTCACCGCCGGTCTGCTGGCCTTTACCGTCCTGCATATCCGTCCAGCAGGCCCACTTCTGGACGGTCGACCCAGCCGGGACGTTTCTCGTAACCCTGGGCCTTTACTTTGCGGTTGACCTCGCCTTCGGCGGTCGACCGGTCCCGGCCCTGCTCGGCCTTGGGGCAAGCTTCGGCCTCGCCCTGGCCACGAAAATAAACCTGGCCCTCTTTGGGGGAATCATCGGCCTCGCCTGGGCCCTGCGCTGGCTGCGGGACCGAAACCCGGCCGAGCCGCCGGGACCCCGCGGCTGGTCGGGGCGACTGGCCGGCTGGGAGGTCTACGTTCAGGCCCGCCCGGCCGTGGCAGAACCCGGCCCCGCCGGACTTCCGGCCGCCGCGGCCGGATTTCTCCTGACCCTGGTTGTGGCCTTTCTCGTTTTCCGGGTGGCCCAGCCCTACGCCTTCCGGGGCCTGGGCCTTAACCCCCAGTGGGTCCAGGATATGGAGATGATCGGCCGGCTCACCGCCGGCGAGATCGACTACCCGCCGGGCCACCAGTGGGCTGCCCGGACGCCCTACGTCTTCCCGTGGGTGAACATGGTCGGGTGGGGTCTGGGCTGGCCGCTGGGTCTGACCGCCTGGGCCGGGGTCGCCCTGGCCGGATATGAGCTGGTTTGCCGCCGCCGGGTCGAACATTTGCTTCCCCTGGCCTGGATTGTCCTGCTTTTCGGTTACCTGGGCGGCGGCTTTGTGGTTACGATGCGCTATTTCTACCCCATCTACCCGTGTCTGGTCATGCTCGCGGCCTATCTGCTGGTCCGGGCCTGGGGCGAGCGCCGCCGATTCGGCCGGGTCGGGACGGCTGTTACCGCCGGACTGATAGTTGTGGTCCTCGGGGGAACTGTCCTCTGGGGGCTTGCTTTCACCCAGATCTACCGTCAGCCCCATTCCCGAATTGAGGCATCCCGCTGGGTCTACGCGAACATTCCGCCCGGTTCAGTCCTGGGCTACGAGCACTGGGACGACCCGCTTCCCCTGCCCATCGACGGGCGAAACCCGGCCGACCTTTACCGGGGGGTCGAACTGCCCCTTTACAACGAAGACACCCCGGAAAAACTTTATGGCTATCCGAACCAGCCCGGGTCCGGCCTGCTCGATAAGCTCGACCGGGTCGATTACATCATCCTGAGCAGCAACCGGCTCTACGGGTCGATCCCCCGCCTGCCAATGCGCTACCCGATGACCGTCCGCTACTACCAGGCCCTCTTCAGCGGGGAGCTCGGCTTCGAGCGGGTCAAGACCATCAACTCGTTCCCCGGCCTCTTCGGCCTGACCATCAACGACCAGGGGGCCGAAGAGGCCTTTACGGTTTACGACCACCCGCAGGTGGACATCTTTAAAAAAACGCCGGCCTACTCCCGGGCCCGGGCCGCGCAGATTCTCGGCAACATCGACTGGGATTCCGTCCGGCGGGTGACGGCCCTGGAGGTGAGCCGGGCCCCGACCGGCCTGATGCTTCGGCCCGAAGACCTGCCGGTCTATGAGCAGGCGTTCACCTGGGCTGAAGCCTTCAACCGGGCGAGTCCGGTGAACACGAGCCAGGCCCTGACCGTACTGGTCTGGATTCTGGCCGTCGAAGTCCTTGGCCTAGCGGCGTTTCCGGCAGTCCGGGTCGCCCTGGGCGGCCTCGTCGACGGCGGCTGGGCCGTGGCCAAAACTTTTGGCCTCGTGGTCGTCGCCTGGCCCGTCTGGTTCGGGGCCAGCATCCGGCTCTTCAGCTTCACCGGGCTGGCCGTGGCCGGGGCAGTATCCGGGCTGGCCCTGGTCGGGCTGGGATTCGCCCTGGCAACCCGCCGGGAGCTGGCCGAGCTCGTCCGCCGCCGCTGGTGGGCCCTGGCTGCCGGGGAGGCCGTTTTCCTGGGGGCCTTCGGGGTGTTCCTCTCGATCCGGATGGGGAACCCGGACCTGTGGCATCCGGTCATGGGCGGCGAAAAGCCCCTGGATTTCGCCTTTCTGAACGCGGTCATCCGCAGCCCTTACTTTCCGCCATATGACCCGTGGTTTGCGGGCGGTTACATCAACTATTACTATTTCGGCTTTGTCCTGGTTGCTGTCCTCATTAAGTTCACGGGCATTGTGCCGTGGGTAGCGTATAACCTGGCGATTGCGACCTGGTTCGGCCTGACGGCCGCCGGGGCGTTCGGGGTTGCGGCCAGCCTGGGCCGAGCCCTCAGGGCCGAAAACGGGTCCGAGCCTGGCCCTGGCCCGACGGTTGGCTGGGGCCTGCTCGGCCTGGTTTTTGTCGCGGTTATCGGGAACCTGGGTGAGGCGAGGCTCTACGTCGAGGCCCTGGCGGGGCTGGGAGGTGGGGTCCGGAGCTCAGTTCCGGGCTTCGGCGCTCTGCTGCGGGTTCTTGCCGGCCTAGGGCGGGTGGTCTTTGACGGCCAGCCCCTGCCCTTCCGGCCCGAGTGGCCCTACTGGAACCCGACCCGGGTGATCCCGGATACCATCAACGAGTTTCCCTTCTTCACGTTCCTGTATGCCGACCTGCACCCCCACCTGCTGGCCCTGCCCCTCACCCTCGGGGCCCTGGCCGCAACGGTGGCGGCCGTGGTTGCCCCGTTGAACTCCAGAGGCCTCCGGCCGCGGCTGGTTCGGGTCGGGTTAATGGGGCTGATTATTGGTGCCCTCTGGCCAACCAACACCTGGGATTTTCCCACGTATTTCGGCCTCGCCGTCCTGGGGATAGGTCTGGCCGAGTACCGGCGGCTCGGCCGCCTTGACCGGGACTGGACCCTTGCCACGGGCTGGCAGGCGGCCGGAATCCTGGTCCTGAGCCGGCTCCTGTTCGGCCCATTTTTCACTTACTACGCGGTGCCCTACACTTCGTTCGAGCTCTGGCGGGGCCCCCGAACCGGACTCTATGATTACCTCACCGTTCACGGCTTCTTTCTCTTTGTGATCGGGTCGTGGCTTCTCCGTGAGGCCTGGCCGGTCCTTCGGCCGGGCCCTGACCTTTTTGAGCGGCTTCTTCTCTATAGTGGACTTGCCCTCGCCGGGGTTCTGCTCTTTACCGGGGCCGGGGCCCAGCTTGTCGGGGTGCTGGTTTTCGGCCTCAGCCTGATGAACTTCCTGCGGCCAGGGATACCCGCCGGCCGGCGGTTTGCTTTTGCCCTGGCAGGCATCGGGGCGGCCCTCACCCTCCTGGTCGAGTTCGTCGTGCTGCGGGGCGACATTGGTCGGATGAACACCGTCTTTAAGTTCTACGTCCAGGTCTGGGTCCTCTGGGGGATTGCAGCCGCCGTCGCCTTAGCCGAGCTCGCCCGGTACATCCGGGACTGGAAACCCGAGCTCCGGCAGGCGTGGGTTGCGGTCCTGGGGGTCCTGCTGGCGGCCGCGTTGAGCTACCCGGTCCTGGCGGCCGCCGCCAAGGTTCGGGACCGGTTTCCCGGTGCCGAAGGGTTTACCCTGGACGGCCGGGCCTTCATGGAGCGGG
>JAUQQI010000192.1:0-18626 GCA_030549955.1 Chloroflexota bacterium | reverse complement strand
TACGACCGGCAGCCCCTGACCCTCAGGGATGACCTGCTGGCCATCGACTGGTTGCTGGATAACGTTCGGGGCTCACCGGTAATCCTCGAGGGCCACGCTCCCGAGTACCGGTGGGGGGCGAGGTTTGCCGTCTATACCGGCCTGCCGGCCGTCGTCGGCTGGAACTGGCACGAGCGGCAGCAGCGGGCCATTTACACCGAGCCCCTGGTCGAGCGCCGGATCCAGGATGTGGGGACGATTTACAACACCCTCGACCCGGCTCAGGCCCTGCGGCTCCTGGCCAGGTACCGGGTGCGGTATATCGTCGTCGGGGGACTCGAACGGGCCTACTACGACCCGGCCGGGCTGGCGAAGTTCGAGCGGATGGCCGCCCAGGGGCTCCTGGAGACCGCCTACCGGCAGGGGTCGGTTACGATTTACCGGTTGCCGGGCGGCTAGTCCCCCCGGGCCGGCCCGGCCGCGCCCCGCAGGCGGGCGGTGGCCTCCTCCTCGACCCGGAACCAGACCTCTTCGGCCATGGGCTCCCGCATCTCCTCCAGGATGTGGCCGACCAGGCCGCCGGCCCGGGCCATCACACCGAGACCCCGACAGACCTGCCAGGGGATGCCCATCTCGCTGGCAATCGCCCCGATGGCCCCGGTCGCGTTCACCGGCAGGCGCCGGTTAAACCGCCGCTCGGCTTCGGCCGCAATAAGCTGGATCAGTTCGACGTACCGGCCGGAAAAGCCGTTTTCGGCGGCAATCGCAAAGAGCCGGGGAGTGCGGGGGTCGATGGGCTTGTGGATGGGGTGGCCGATGCCCGGAACAGGCTGCCGCCGGCCGGCAAAGTCGGCGACGACCCCGGCAGCGATGGCCCTCAGGTCGGCGTCGGCCGGGAGATCCCGCAGGGCCTCCTGAAGCATCCGGGCCGCGCCCTCGAGGCTCCCAACGAATACGGTACCGAGACCGAGCAGTCCCGCCGCAACCGCCCCCTGCAGGGCTTCGGGCGCCCCCAGGTAGGTGAGGCGGGCAGCCAGGGCGCTCGGGGTGAGGCCGTGCTCGACCAGGGCCACCAGCACGGCATTGAATACCGCCGATTCCCGGGTGGTGGGCAACCGGCCCATAAGTTCCAGGAATGCCATATCGCCCAGGTTGACCCGGCCGATCAGGTCGCGGGTCAGGTCGTAACCCCGGACCACGATCCGGTCGGGTGCACTCCAGGCAATATCGGACCGCAGGGTCCGCCGTTTGCCGGCCATGGGTTTTCCCCCCCGGACAGGTTTAAGCCGTTCGACGGCGACCTGAAGGTGCCGCTCGGCGATGGCTGGCGCTCCCTCTTCGAGCCGGACCCGGTGGGCTTCGGCGAGGACCTCGGCTGTCGTCCGGCCAGGCGGCGGGGTGAACTTGTAAACCGAAAGCTCAATCCGGAAGCCGTTCGGGTCCCGGAAATAGAGGGAGTCCATAAAGCCCCGGTCAATCCGGCCGGTGTTCGGGTAGCCGAGGGCATTAAGCCGCTCGGCCGCCCGGTCAAAAACCTCGCGGGAGACGGCAAAGGCGATGTGGTGGACGTTGCCGACGACTTCGGGGACCGGGGTCGGGTCGTTTTCCCGGTTCTCCCGGACGAAGAAAGTTATCAGCCGGCCGTCGCCGGGGTCGAAGAAGAGGTGGGTCTCTTCGGGTACGTCGAGATTCGGCTGCTCAAAGACCAGCCGCATACCGAGCACGCCCTGCCAGAAGTCAATGATTGCCTGGCGGTTGGAGCCCACCAGGGTGATGTGGTGGACGCCCTGAACCGGAACCGGCGCCTCCATCAGCACAGCCTCCCCGTCAAATGGAGAAGAAAAGTTCCCGGTAGCGCTGGGCCATATCCTGGTCGCCGTAGGCGGTGCCGGCCCGAATCCGGCCGAAGGCCGTCAGCACCAGGCTGGCCGGGTCGAACTCGAAGACCGTCGGCAGGTCATCAATGGGGCCGGGCTCATATTTATAGCCATCCCGGTCAACCTGCACCCGCCAGGTCCCGCCATTGCGTCCGGATACCCGGAATCCGACCCGGATCGGTTCGGGCCCGACCCGGTCGAGGTCGGCCGTCCCCTGCCAGAGGATGAACATCCAGGGGACCAGAAAGTCGGCGGCGTCGGGCGAAAGGCCGTGGGGCGCCCCCAGCTTCTCCCGGATATCCCATTTGTGGACGCTGTAGTCCATTATCTGGAAGACCGGGTAGCAGCACGCCGGCACCGGCCCCATATACGGGTGGGAGACCAGCAGGCCGGTCCATTCCGGCCCGCTCAGCCCCTCAAAGATGGACATCAGGGTGTCGTAGTCCCGTTTGAATCGGGCGAGGAGCTCTTCCCGGGGCCTGCCCCGGAATGACAGGGCCCGCTCGTCGAGCCGGCTTGCCATCACTTTGAGACCATAGGGGGCCGGCGCCTCCTGGCCTCGCCGGGCCAGGTCAAACCGCTCCAGGTAGCCCTCGGTGACGTCAATCATGTGGCCGATGAGGTCCCGGACCTGCCAGTGGCCTGAGGCCGTCGGGTTCTCCCAGTACCCCGGGGTCGAGCAGAGTCCGTAGAAAGTTCCAAATTCGGCTTTGACCGTATCAAGAAGCCGTTGCTTGTTCGCAAAGTTAAAGACGTCCCATTTTTCTCTTTCGAGCTGAACCTGAACCATTTTGCCCTCCTCCTTACCGCTGTGCTAGCTAATCTTATTCGAGCAACGTCCCGATGTCAAGTGCGCCCGGCCGTCAGCCGCCCGGCAAGATTTCAGGAGCCGGGACCGGCCGAAACGGGGCGTAGCGTTGGCCGGCCGGCCGCCAGCGGGGTCCTTGCCGGGTATCCTGGATCTCGTAGCCAAGGCGGTTAAGCTCCGCCCGGAGGGCGTCAGCCCGGACCCAGTCGGCCGCCCGGCGGGCCGCCTCCCGTTCCCAGACGAGCCGCACAACCTCAGCCGGAAGCTCCGGCTCGGGTAGTTCCGGGATACTTTCGGGCATCGGCAGCCACCCGGCCGGCGGGATTTCCCACCGGCCGAGCTGGTCCAGGCCGAACGTCTCGCCGGGGTCGAAAGTCCTCTCCGTGCGGTCGCGCCGGACGATGACTGCCCCCCGTCCGATAACGTCGACGGTGCCCCGGTCAAAATCGAGCAGGGCGGCGGTTTGCTCTTCGATACCGAGGACCGTCAGGCCGGGGGGCAACCGGGCCTCCAGGTAGGCCCAGCGCGCCTGGCCCATAAAACAGCGGCTCGTATCCAGCTCGTCGCCCCCCTCCCGGTTGTTCCAGTGGGGCACGACGACGACCCGCAGGCCGTACAGGCCGAAGAAATCGAGACCGGGCTGCCAGTGGGGGTCATCCCCGACCTTGTAAATCTCGTAGACGGGCAGGGCGTAGGTGCCGAAGGCAATGGCGGCCGCACTGGCCAGAACCAGGGTTGTTCCCTGGCGGTGTCGGGCCGCCAGGGCCCGGTAGGCGAGGGTTCCGGCGAGGTGTTTTACGGCGTACGTCGGGCTCCCAGGGCCGAGAAAGATCACGTCGGCCCGCCGAATCGGGGCGAGCAGGGCCGGGTTGTTCGTTCCCAGCTCGGAATCCCGCCGTCGGGCCGGGATGACCGTCACATCCGGGGCGAAGTTCGGAAGCCGCTGGCGGAAAAAGTCGGCAATCTTACCGGCAACCAGGGCCGAATTCGGCTGAAAGCCGGCCGGCGTCTCGAGAACCACGACCCGCACCGGCCATCGAAAGCGGGCCAGTGCCCGCTCGCAGGCCAGGCGGCCGGTCGGGCCGGTTTCGCCTGAGCCAAAGAGGACGACCGGACCGGGCCGCAGGCTGGCGGCAGAGTTAGCCCCGCTCACATTTTTAAGGATAATCCGGCCGGCCCGTGCAGAACAATCAGCCGGTCTTCTTCATTCCCCAGCGCTCGATGGTCCGGAACTCGACCAGCCGGAAGGCGTACTCGACGGCGATGCCCAGCAGGGAGATGATGACCAGGCCGGCAAAGACCCGCGGCGTCTCAAGAAAATACCGGGCCGTATTGATATACCAGCCCAGGCCGCCCTGGGCTCCGGCGACCCCAAAGACGAGCTCGGCGGCCACCACCGTGCGCCAGCCGAAGGCCCAGGCGACCTTCAGCCCCGAGAGCAGGTGGGGCAGGGCCGCCGGCAAAAGCACATCGGCGACCAGCCGGAAACCCTTAAGGCCGAGGGTGCGGGCCACCATCTGGAGGGTCGGGCTGACGGTCCGGAAGCCCATGTCGGTGCTGATCGCGATGGGCCAGACGGTTGCGTAGGCGACCACGAAGATGATGGCCGTCGGGGTCAGGCCGAACCAGATCATTGCTAGCGGCAGGATCGCCACCCCGGGCAGAGGGTTGAAAATTGAGGTCAGGATCGAGAGCAGCTCGTGGCCGATGGGGGAGGTTATCGAGAAGGCCGCCAGGAGCAGCCCCAGGGCTGCCCCGACCAGGGTCCCGATAACCAGAAACTGGAGGGTCGTCACGGTGCTACGGGGAATCGAGAGGCTGGTCAGGTCCCGCACCAGGGCTTCGCCGACCGCCGTCGGCGACGGGAAAAGGAGCGGCTTTACCTGGGCAACCGTAACGTAGACCTGCCAGGCGGCGATAAGGGCGGCCAGAATTAAAGCGCGCCGGACCCAGGGGCTTCGCAGAACTCCGGGCGCCGGTACGGCCCGGGGTCGGGCAAGCTCGAGTTCGCCCCTCATTGTGCCTCTCCCACCTCCTTCCGGGTGATCTCGGCCGCCGGCACCGGCTGGCCTTCCGCCTCGCCGCCGAGGAGGTGGCGAAGCCGACGGGTTGCCTCGGCGAAGGCTTCACCGTCCATGTCCTCGACGTGGTCGGTTCGGACGATGGCCTGAACCCGGCCGGGGTTCGTGCTCATGACCAGAACCCGGTGGCCGAGGTAGGCGGCCTCCTGAATCGAGTGGGTTACCAGGATGATGGTGACGCCAGTCTCCCGCCAGATGCGGTTAAGTTCGTGCTGGAGCTGGGTCCGGGTGATCGCGTCGAGGGCCCCGAAGGGCTCGTCCATCAGCAGGATCTTCGGCTCGATGGCCAGAGCCCGGGCGATCGCGGCCCGTTGCTTCATGCCCCCGGAGAGCTGGTGGGGATATTTATCGGCGGCCGCCTCGATGCCAACCAGCCGCAGGAAATCCCGGGCCCGCTCGACGGCCGCTCGGCCCCGGGCCCGGCCCGTGACGGCCAGCGCATAGACCACGTTGTCCAGGACCGTCCGCCAGGGAAAGAGCTGGTCGAAGTCCTGGAAAACGACGGCCCGGTCGGGGCCGGGCTCCCGGACCGGCACATTCCCGACCAGCACCGTCCCCCGGCTCGGGGCGACAAAACCCGCAATGGCCCGGAGCAGGGTGGTTTTGCCGCAGCCGGACGGGCCGATAATGACGAACTTTTCGCCCTCCCGAACGTCAAAGGATACCCCGTCGACGGCAACGAAACGGCGGCCTCCGGCGTCGACGTAAGTGATCTGGACGTTATCAACGATTACAACCGGCGTCATGGCCATCCCCGCTGGATCAGTCCCCGGCATCGCCGAGCAAAGGTACCGTCAACTCTTTAATCGACGACGGCACCTTCGAAATCATGCCGGTCTCTTTCATGAAGGCGGCAAACTTCAAAAAGCCCCTGGGCACGGTGTCATAAACCATCCCCTCCCGGGTCAGCCAGTCCCGGTAGGTGGCCGGTGAGACCTGGCCCTGCTCCTCTTCGGCGACAATTCGGGCGGCCTCGTCGGGCTTCTCCTTGATGAGGCGGGTCGCTTCGGCGATGGCCTCATAAAATGCCTTATTGAAATCCGGGTACTCGTTATAAAAGCTTTCCAGCACCCAGACACTATTGAAAGTGTGGGGCCCGAAGACGTCGAAACTGCGCAGGATGACCCTGGCCCCGGCGTCCTTCTCCTGGAACTGGAACGGGGGCGACGTCAGGTGGGCGGCAAGCTGGCCGCCCAGGAGCGCCTGGACGCCGGCCGGGTGGGCAATCGCAACCAGGTTCTGGTCCAGGGCATTCGGGTTACCGAGCTGTTGCTGGGCGGCCCGCCGCAGAACTACCGCCTGAATCGAGTCGGGGGCCGGCAGGCCGATCTGCATGCCTGGCTTTATGTCTTTAAGGGTTTTGATATTCGGGTCCACCGCCATGAGCCAGAGGTCCATCTGGTTGAGGGACGAAAGGATGCGCCAGCCGACTCCCCGGTCCCAGCCGACCAGGAACGGCCCGGTCCCCCCGGCCCCGACCTGAATCTGCCCGGCAATCATCCCGTCCCGGATCGGGGCCCCGGCCGCAAGAATCTTCCATTCAAAGGTTGTGTTCGGGAACTTTTTCTCCAGCACCTGCTCTCGCTTCATGATGATGAGCTGGGCGTAGCCGAGGCCGGGCTGATAGGCGATGGTCACCTTTGAAGGCGCCTTAATCGCCCCGGGGGTTGGACCGGCCGGGGCCGGTGCTCCGGCCGGAGCGCAGGCTGCCGCAAGAGCCGCTATAACCGCAAAGACCGCAACCGCCAGGTTAACCTTTCGCATTGACCTCCCTCCTCTTTACGTAAAGAATACCCGGAGACCCCAGACCCCGTAGCCCACGAGCCCCGCCCCTCCGATTAGAAGTAACCGCTCGGCCCAGACCCGGAGCCGGCTATCCGGCACGTAGTCGTGGACCACCGTCCGCAGGCCGGGGATGCTGTGGAGCACGACCAGGATTAGCAACGCCAGGTCATTGACAAACCTGACCGTAAGGTCGACCGCCCCCGTAACCTGGGCGAAAAGGTGGACCCCGACCGGAACGACCAGCAGTATCCCCGTCGTCCGCTGGAGCACCCACCAGCCCGCTTCGCCCATCACCGCAACCTCCAGCCCAGGGCCGCGGCGACCAGCACGACCGTCCCCAGGGCCGCGACCAGAATCGCCCCGGCCTGCCGCCGGCTTGCCAGCAGGCCCAGGTCAAGGAGCACCGTCCGCAGGCCGTTGAAGGTGTGAAAGCCGAGGCTGGCCAGCACCAGGCCGATGAAGGCCGGATGATAAAGGGTCGAAATCATGGCCGCCAGCCGGGTCCGGTCGTGGGCGGCTTCAACGACCTGAAACACGTGCCAGACGGCAAAGGCCACGAGGGCCAGGCCGCTGACCCGCTGGAGCCGCCGGGCCCAGACCCCCGCCCGGTGCAGCCGGGGCCAGCTCAGCGGATAGGCCGAACGCCCAACCTCAGACCGCAACCCCATTCCGGCGCCTCCCGAAAGCAACCAACCGCTTGAGGTCTTCGATGGCCCCCGTTGGGTCAAGCCCCTTGGGACACACATTTGAGCAGGCCAGCAAACCGTGGCAGGCCCAGCATCCCTCCGGCCCGTCGATGGGCTTGAGCCGGTCCGGGCCGGCACCGTCCCGCCGGTCCAGGACCAGGCAGAGGGCGTGGTTGAGGGCCGCCGGGCCCGGAAAGCCCGGGCGGGTCCCGACGACGTCGCAGGCCGAGTAGCACAGGCCGCACGAGATGCACTCCCGGTGCCGGTCGATAACCCGGCGGTCCGGGTCATCGGGCCGGATCCGGGCCGGCTCTGCCCCGTCATTGTCCGCCGGAACGAAGGCCGGCCGGATGGCGGCCCAGGCCCGGAAGAACGGCCCGAAATCGACCACCAGGTCCCGGATGACCGGCAGGTGCCGTAGCGGTTCCACGGTCACGACCCGGCCCGGGACGGCCCCCAGCAGGGTGTAGCAGGCGAGCCGCTCGACCCCGTTGACCCGGACCCCGCAGGTTCCGCACATCGCCTGCCGGCAGGCATAGCGGAAGGCCAGGGTCCGGTCCAGGTGCCGGTGGATATACAGCAGGGCATCCAGAATCGTCGTCTGCGGCCCCAATGGTACCCGAAAATCCTCGTAATACCGGCGTCCGTCAGGTGCCGTCCGGGCGACCCGGACAGTTCGCCCCCTGCCGTTCATTGCCGCCTTTCCCCAACCAGCGGGTTAATCCGGCTGAGCCGGGCCGGCCGCTTCTCGAGCCGAAGGCCACCCTCAGCCCGCACTGCCGTTACGTTGCAGAGCCAGTTTTCGTCGTCCTGGTCGGGAAAATCCTCCCGGTAGTGGGCGCCCCGGCTCTCAGTCCGATAGAGGGCGCTGGCGGCGACCAGCTCCGAGGCGGCCACAAGGCTGCGCAGGTTCAGGGCCTGTTGCCACTCCAGGTTGAAGGCCGGGGCAGCCTTCTGGGTCTTAACCCGGGCGGCCCGCTCTTTGAGCTCGGCCAGCTCAGCGAGGGCCGCCTCGAGACCCGACCGGTTACGGACGACCCCGACCTTCGCCCACATCAGCTCCCGGAGCCGGTCGAGGAGGCCGTAAACATCTTCACCCGCGTCCCGTCGGAGGGGGCCGGTGGCCGCCTCGATGTGGGCCTCGACCTCGTGGGGGTCGGGTTCAAGGCGCGGCGTCCCGACCACCTCCTCGGCCATGACGTCGCCGGCCAGGGCCCCGAAAACCGTCGACTCGGCGACCCCGTTGCCCCCGAGCCGGTTTGCCCCCTGGACCCCGGCCGCATCCTCCCCGGCGGCGTAGAGGCCGGGGATGGTCGTATGACACGATTCGTCGATGACAACCCCGCCCATGATGAAGTGAGCGGCCGGGCAAACCTCGACCGGACCGGTGGCCAGGTCAAAGCCGGCGGCCCGGGTCCGCTCGACCATGCCCGGGAAGAGGGCCTCGACGGTGGCCCGGCCCAAGTGACTGATATCGAGCCAGACCCCGCCGCCAGGGGTGCCCCGGCCGGCCGTGATCTCGAGATAACACGCCCGGGAGACAATGTCCCGGGTCGACCGCTCCATCCGGTCCGGGTCGTAGCGGGCCATGAACCGTTCGCCAAGGCTGTTGAGGAGATGTGCCCCGGCCCCCCGCAGGCCCTCCTCGAGGACGGCCCCGTTAAGCTCCGAACCCGGCACGACCAGGGCGGTCGGGTGGAACTGAACCATCTCCATATCCATTAGTAGGGCGCCGGCCTGATAGGCGAGAACAATGCCGTCCAGGCTCTTCTCCCGGGACGGGGTTGCCATCCGGTACATTGTCGGGCCGCCACCGGTGGCCAGCAGGGTCGCCCGGGCCTGAACGACTGTAAAAGTCCCCCGGCGGATATTGAGCAAAACGGCCCCGCAGACCCGGCCCTGGCCCCGGTCCCGGAGGAGGCCGACGGCCCGGTGCTCCTCAAGGACCAGGACCGAATCCCGGGCCAGGAGGGCCGTGCGCAGCCGCTCCATAATCTCGATCCCGGTCAGGTCACCCCGGTGAACGGTCCGGTCGAAGGTCTGGCCGCCGAACGGCTTCTGGTGAATGGTGCCATCGGGGTTCCGGTCGAAAAAGCAGCCGTAGCGGTTTTCGAGTTCAGCAACCATCTGCGGGGCCCGGTTAACCAGAATCCAGACGAGCTCCTGGTCGTTGATAAAGGCCCCGCCCCGGAGGGTATCAAGGAAGTGGCGCTCGATGGAGTCGTCGGGGTGGAGGACCGCATTGTAGCCGCCCTGGACCATCCGGGTGCACCCGCTCTTGCCGAGCAGGCCCTTTACGGCAACCACGACCTTCAGGCCGGGTCGGTTGCTGGCGTGGAGGGCCGCCAGGGTCCCGGCCCCGCCCCCGCCGAGAATCAGGATATCCGCCGAAAGGGTCTCGACCGCCCTCATCACCCGGTCCCGGTGAGAATTTGCCCGAGTCGGGCCCGGGCTTCGGCTCCGACTCTGGCGTAGAGGCTCTCGCCGTGGCTGTCGATGGCCACAAACAGCGGCCCCAGGTCCTTGACCCGGAAGACCCAGAGGGCCTCGGGCATCAGGTCCTCCCAGTAGACGGCCTCGATAGCCTCAGTGTGGAGGGTCTGCCAGGCCGCCGCCCCGCCGACAATGGCCAGGTAGCAGCCGCCGAACGTCCGGAGGGCATCCAGGCTTTCGGGGAGATAGAGGCCACCCTTGCCGATAATGGCCCGGACCCCGTAGCCTTCCAGAAGGCCCCGGGTGAACCGGTCCATCCGGGCGCTTGTGGTCGTCCCAACCGAGAGGGGGACGTACCGGTCGCCCTCGCGCCGGACGTTCGGGGCAGTGTGCAGGACGGCCGCCCCGGTCAGGTCGATGGGCGGCTCGATGCCGTGGTCGAAGACCCGGATGAGGGTCGCGTCCCGGACGCCGATGACCCGCCCGTCCAGAAAGACCAGGTCGCCGGCCCGGAGTTTTCGGACGTCGGCCTCGGTCAGGGGGGTGGTTAGCCGCCAGGTAGTTGCCACTGGGCAAGCGCCTCCGTTCTGCCGTCGGGGTAGATCCGGGCTGCGGCCCGCAGGCCCCGCCAGCACTGGATATTGACCGCCACCGGGTTCTGGGAGATGTGGGTGTAGGCGTGCTCGATGTGGACGGCCAGGGCCGTCACCATCCCGCCCAGGCCCTGGGGGCCGATGCCGAGGCGGTTCACCGCCTCGAGCAGTTCAGCCTCCAGGGCGGCGACGGCCGGGTCTTCATTCCGGCTGCCGATGGGCCGCAGGAGCGCCCGCTTGGCCAGAACCATGCACAGGTCAGCCGACCCGCCCAGCCCGACCCCGACGATGTATGGCGGACAGCCTTTCGGGCCGGCCTCAACGACCGACTCGAGGATGAAGCGCTTAATTCCGGCGACTCCGTCGGCCGGGCTGAGCATCTTCAAAAAGCTCTGGTTCTCGGACCCGGACCCTTTGGGCAGCATCACCAGGTCCAGGTAATCGGCCCCGGCCACGAACTCGAAGTGCACAACCGGAACCCGGTAGCCGGTGTTGGTTTGGGGATTTTCCCGGCTGAGGGGGTGGCAGATGCTTGACCGGAGGGAATGGTCGCGGGTAGCCGCCTCAACCCCCCGCCGGATTGCGTCCTCCAGTCGGGCCCCGTCGACGCCAAGCTTCGACCCGATAAAAGCCCAGTAGACCGGGGTGCCCGTGTCCTGGCAGACGAGGATCCGGTGCTCGTCGGCGGCCTGAATGTTCAGGGCGACCAGCTCGAGAACCCGGCTGCCGATGGGGTGGGTTTCCCGCCGGCGGGCCGAATCCAGGGCCGCCCGGACGTCGGCCGGCACGTCGGTCAGGGCCTTAAGGTAAGTTTCGGCCGCCGCCTTTTCAACCGCTTCGTAAAAGCCGGGCTCGGGAATAACCATGGGTCTCCTGACTAGGCGCTGCGGTAGAGTTTGGTCATTACGAACTCCCGGTGGCCGAGGGCTTCGGCGGCGGTGAGCCGGCCGTTGACCGTCCGGTAGAGGAGCTCCAGAAGCTCCTGGCCGGCCTGGGGCAGGGTCAGGTCCAGGGTCAGCAGGCCGCTGACGTCCAGGTCGATGTGCTCGCTCATCGTCCGGGCGGTATTCGGGTTGGCCGTAATCTTCAGGACCGGCATGATGGGGTGGCCGACGACGTTGCCCTGGCCCGTCGGGAAGAAGTGGACGACAGCGCCGGCTGCGGCTTGAAGGGTCAGACACTCGGCGGCCGCCGATGACGTGTCCATAAAATAGAGGCCCGGGTCGGGCGGCGGGGCCTCGGCCGGCCCGAGGACTCCGACAATGGGCTTCGTGCCGGTCTTCTCGATGTTCCCGAGGGCCTTCTCCTCAATGGTCGAGAGGCCGCCGGCAATGTTGCCCTGGGTCGGCTGGGAGCCGAGCAGGTCGACGCCCTGCCGGTCGATCTCGTCGATATAATCCCGGTAGACCCGCAGGAACTTCTCCCGGAGCTCGGGGGTTGCCATCCGGTCGGCAATGAGGTGCTCGCCGCCGGTCAGCTCCGAGGTTTCGCCGAAGATCACCCGCGCCCCCATCTCGACGAGCCGGTCAACCACCCAGCCGACGGTCGGGCACGAACCCAGGCCGGTGGTGGTATCAGACTCGCCGCATTTGATGGCCACCACCAGGTCCGAGACCGAGACCGGCTCCCGCCGAAGCTCGGAGGCCCACTGAACGAACTCTTTGGCCTGGCGGGCCGCCCGGGCGATGGTCTCAAGGTCACCGTGGCCCTCGATGGCAAACCAGGCCACGGGCTTGCCGGTTCGGGCGATGCCGTCGGCGACCTTCCGGGCCCAGTTCTGCTCGATGCAGATGACCACCGCGGCCGCAACGTTCGGGTTTGCCCCGGTGCCGATCAGGGTCCGGAAAAGGAGTTCGAGGTCGGCCCCGTACTGGAGCCGACCGTAGTGGTGCGGGAGGGCGATGGTGCCGGAAATAAGTCGGGCCACCCCCTCGGCGGCCGCATTGGAGATGTCGTCCACGGGGAGGATTACGACGTGGTTGCGGATGCCGACCTGTCCGTCAGGACGGCGGTAGCCGAAAAGTTCGACGCTCATGACCTGGCCCACCTCAAGCTCTTGAGATTATGGGTGTGGACGTAGTCGCCCACCGTCAGGCCGCCCGGCGCCCGACCAATGGGCACACCGTACTCGAGGACGATACCCCCCGGCTCGACGGGCTGAATCGCAATCTTGTGGCCGAAGGGGATTGGGTGGTTGGCCCGGACCTGAATGGTCGTGCCGTCGTCCATGAAAACCCCGGTCACCACCTCGCCGGCGGCGATATCCGCCACCGCCACCCCCACATGGTCGCCCTTTTTGTGAACCAGAAACTTGTGCTGCATTAACCCTCCTTATTGCGGGGGATTCGGCCGGTAAAGTCGATAAGTCTGGCAATCCGCTGCCCGGCGCCCCGGATGTGGTCCTCCATGGCCTGGCGGGCGCCCGTCGGGTCTCGGGCGCTCAGGGCAGCTACGACCCGGAGGTGCTCGGCGTGGGATGCCCGAAGGTGGTCGCCAGCGCTACGGTGGGAATAGCCAAGGATGAAATCAACGTGGACCCGGATCATCGTCAGGTTCCGATTCAAGACCTGATTTCCGGCGGCCTCGGCGACCGACCGGTGCAGAAAGGCGTCGGCCCGGGCGTAGACTTCGTAGCGGCCCTCGCCAAGAGCTACCGTAGCCTCGTTGATGACCTGCTCAAGACGGCGCAGGCGCCCCTCGTCCATGCGGGTTGCAGCCAGCTCGGCGGCGAGGCCCTCGAGGGCGGCCCGGACCGCAAACGTATCCAGCACGTAGTCCGGGGTGAGGTCAATCACCTGAAGCCGGCCGTTCGGACCGGCGACGATGAGCCCTTCCTGGATGAGCCGGGCCAGGGCCTCCCGGACCGGGGTCGGACTCGTACCGAGCTCAGCGGCCAGGCGGTCGAGGACGACGCGCTGGCCGGGAACAAGCCGGCCAGCGACCAGGTCCTTGCAAAGGGCATCATAGACTTGCTGAACGAGGGTGGGCCCGCGCCGGACCCGTGCGCCAACCAAGCTCATCGTCCAGTCCTATATGATATAGGATGTCTTGGCCCTGGTTCTTTATAACCGCTGCGGCCCGAATTGTCAAGGGCCGGAATTGTCGCGCAGGACTTGCTGGTTTCGCCCTCGGCCCTCTCCGACCGGTTAGGGTGGGGAGCGGGGGCGGGTTTAATTCTGGAGGTCTGACCCGGATCAGGGCGGCCGGAGGGCGAAGACCCAGACCCCGTCCCGTTCGTAAACCGGCTGAAATTCCGGGCGGACCAGCAGGGCCGAGGCTGCAGCCGACCCCCCGCGCCGGCCGATGAACACGTAATTGATGCCCAGGTCCCGCAGTTCCCGAAGAAGCCGGTCCCAGTCGGGCGAGCCGGATAAAAGCTCCCGGGCAATCCGGTTCCGCCGGGCGAAGTCATCAGCTGGCAGGTTACCGTAAAGGAGGGTTGGAAGGAGGGTCGTTCGGCCGGCGACGGCCGGAAGCCAGAAGCCGGCGTCGCTCCCGGCGTAGATGCCTGGCCGCCATTCGAAGACGTTGATTAAAAACCGGGCGTCGGCCGGCGTATTTACCCGGACCCAGGCCAGGGCCGCCAGGTCCGCCGGGTGGGCCAGAACGAGGTCGGGATTGACAATGGCCAGCTGACGGCCGGCCTGCCAACAGCCGGCCACGACCACCAGGGCTCCGACCAGGCCGGCGCCGGGCCTCAGCTTGACATGGTCGAGGGCCGTTCCGAGAACCCGAACCGCCCCGATGCCGGCCGGGACCAGGGCCCCCAGCCAGAGGGAAGATGCAACCGTCACCCCGTCGATAACGCCGGGCAAGGGGGTCGTGATGGGGAGCGCATTGGCCAGAAATCCAACAACCAGCAGGGTCAGACCCAAGGCGACGGCATCGGCCCGCTTCCAGCCGAGTCCGACAAGGAGGACGGCGAGGGCGAGCAGATAAACCGGGCCGTCGGGCCACCGGACAACCAGGTCCCAGGGGAAGGGTTCCGGGCTGGTCAGCCCTTTGAGGCTTGCCCCGACCGCCGGAAGGCCAAACCGGCCGGTGGCCGCCCCGAGCCAGGGTAAGGCCGGGGCAAAAGTGGCCAGGCCCAGGAGGACCCGGCGCCAGGCGACCCGACCGGCCGCCTGGAAAGTCAGGGCGGCCAGCACTCCGACGAAGAAGCCCGCGACCGCCAGGAGGCGGTAGTGGGTCACGGCGAGGCCGGCGAGAACCAGGCCGAGGGCGGCCGCCGCCTGGCCTGACCGCGGCGAATCCCGCCCGGCGAGGAAGATGGCCGGCAGCAGGTCAAGGCCCGCCCCCAGGCTGAACCGGCTCCAGGAAAGAAAATAGCCGGGGAAGGTCATGACCAGCCCGGCAAGGCCGGCCCCGACCAGGCCGGCGGCCGCGTCCATCGACCATTCCCGAACGAGCCAGTAAGCCAGCACTGCCGACCAGGCGATTAAAAGCTGTCCGGTCAGCCCGGTGGCGGCTATCGGGTCGGTGCCCGTGAGCCGGGCCAGCAAGGCGGCGTTGACGTGGAACCCGAAGTGGTAAAAGGCCGGGATATCGATTTCGGGGGCGTACGAGTCCGGCACCCGGTTCAGCTCGAAAATTTTGCGGGCGATAAGGGCGTGGTGGGGGCCGTCGACCCAGGGGGTGAGGACCAGGTCGGAGAGGGGGTAAAGCCTGACGAGCAGGGTAAGGCCGAGGAGCAGGCCAAGCGGAATCGCCGGGCCCGGTTCAATAGTTATCCGCCCCGGCCGGGCAGACAAAGCCGCCCGGTGCCGGACCAGGGCCGCCCCGGCCAGCCCCGCCCCGAGGGCGAGGCTGGTTTCGAACGCCGGCAGACCAAAAAGGCCTGTCCAGTAATAGGCGAGGGGCCAGAAGGCGAGGCTGAAACTGCTGCCGGCGGCAATTCGCCCGGTCAGGTCCGGGGTCCCGGGCCAGCCGAGCAGAACCGAGACTGACAGGCCGGGGAGAAGCCAGAGCCCGGCCGCCAGGATCAGGGCCGGGGCATTTTTCAAAGCCCCAACCGCGGCCAACCCGAGCCGGCCCAGGTCGGGCCGGTAATAGGCCCGGAAATAGAGGCTACCGGCCGCCGGCGTCCCGTCCAGCATCAGCCGCCCCTCAGGATAAGCATCGTCTCCGGTCCCGGCAATGACCCCCGGCGGCAGTGGTCCGCCGTCAGCGGCCGTCACCACCAGCCGGTAAACCTGTCCGGCCGACCCTGATTGGGGGGCAAACCGGAGTCGGAGGGCGGCCGATCCTACCGGCCGGCCGGTTGTGACCCGGGTCAAAGCAAGCTCCCGGCCGTCAGCCTCGTTCACCAGGCGGACGGTCAGATTCCGGACCGTACTTTCGGCGGCCGGATTCACCCGGATATCGACCCCGGCGAGGCCGGGACGGTGTGGGGTAAACGTCTGCTCCACTTGCCGGAGGGCCCGGCCTTCGGGGAACCCGCGGTCGGCCCGAACCTGCCAGGCAGCGGGGTCGGGGAGTTCGGTCAGGCCGAACCTGAGGGCTAGGAGCCCAAGGACGATGGCCGCGGCCCAGGTCAGGCCCCCCAGGAGGGTGAACGGGGCCGGGGATTTCTTCATGGTCGGGCGGAAGGCCGGCTAGGCCGCCGGATGCCGCTCCCGCCGGCGGGCCAGCTCGGCCTTCAGAAAGTCGATGGGCGGGACCGGGGTGGGGTCCACCCCGTTAAGCAGGGCCAGGTAGTAGCTGAACCAGTCGCCCAGAACCGTCAGGTACATCATCCGGGCCAGCCGGGAATCTCCTCTGGCAGGGATAATCCGGGGCTCGTGGCCCGACTGCCGGAGAAGCTCGGCCGTAACCTCCAGCCGGGCGTCGAGTTCGGCCGACTCGCCCGGCGATGCCAGGCCGACGACCAGGATGGCCTCTCGGGCGACCGGGGGGTGGGCAAAACCAACCACGGCGTTGTGGTTCAGTTCGGGCAGAACCTCGAAAAAGGCCCAGCCTTTGGCGTTTTCGTTGACCTGGGTCTTCCAGCGGCGGGCGACGGGCTCGAGGCTGCCGCCCCCGTAAAGGGCCACAACCCGGCCGTGGGCCGCCCGGGCGAGGGCCTTTGCCGGGTTTGACCCTTCCGGTGTCTCGGGCCGTACGACTTCGATGAGGCTTGCGGCTACGTCGCTGGCCTCATTAACGTCGGCAGTCAGGTCAGGGCCGATTTCCAGGCCGGTCAGGATGCCGAGGAGGGGGAAGAGGCTGTGGGCCAGGGCAGCCCGGGGCGGGGCCTGGTAGTCGATTTTAAAGACCGGGTAGCCGGCGGCTGCTGCCCGCCGGCCCAGCTCCCCGCCCGTGGTGAGGGCTACCACCCGGGCCCCAGCCCACCGGGCACGGTCGAAGGCGCTTAAGGTTTCTTCGGTATTGCCCGAATAGCTCGAGGCGACAACCAGGGTGTCCGGGCCGACAAAGGCCGGCAGGCCGTAGTCCCGCCAGACAAATATCGGCGCCCGAGACCGGTCCCGAAAGAGGACGGCGGCGTAGTCGCCGGCAATCGCCGAACCACCCATCCCGGCGATGACAACCTGTCTGATATGTTTGTAGCCTGCTGGCAGCCTGAGCTGCCGGCCGGCGTCGTAGGCCGGCTGGAACTGGGTCGGGAACTCAAGGAGCCGGCCCAGCATATCGGCCGGGTCGAGGGCCCGGCAGCCGGCGGGCGAATCCCAGTCCACAGCCATCAGCGGGCCCCCATCCCAACTTCGAGCCGGTCCCGGGTCTCGTCAAGGAGCCGGCGGAGTTTCTCGGGGTCGCTGGTCTCGCCGTAGATGCGCAGGAGGGGCTCGGTCCCCGAAAACCGGACAAGGACCCAGGACCCATCGGCCAGAATGAACTTGTAGCCGTCGGTGGTGTCGAGTCGTTCGACCCGGTGGCCGCCGATAACGGTTGGCGGGCTCTCCCGGAGGCGGCCTTCAATACGGGGCCGGACATCCGGCTCCAGCTCGATGTCGAGCCGGTCGTAAAAATGGGGTCCAACCTTGCTGAAAAGATATTCGACCAGCTCCGAGGGCCGCCGGCCGAGCCTGACCATCATGTCCAGGAAGAAAAGCCCGGCCAGGATGCTGTCCCGTTCGGGCAGGTGGCCCCGGAAGGCGTAGCCGCCGCTCTCTTCGCCCCCGCAGATGGCATCCACCTCGAGCATTTTCGGGGCCACGTACTTAAAGCCGACGCCGGTCTCATAGACCGGCACGTCGTAGAGCCGGCCGAGTTTATCCAGCATTGAGCTCGTCGAGAGGGTCTTGACGATGGGTCCCCGCCAACCCCGGACCTCCAGCAGATAGAGGGCGAGCAGCGAGTAGGTCCGCAGCTGGTCGACGAACCGGCCGTGCTCGTCGCAGACCCCAAGCCGGTCGGCATCCCCGTCGGTGGCGAGGCCAACGTCTGCCCCGACCTCCCGGACTTTATTAAAGAGGGCTCCCAGGTTGCGGGGAATCGGTTCCGGGTTAATGCCGGGGAAGAGGGGGTTGCGTTCAGCCCGAATCTCGATGACGCTTGTTCGGCCGCCGACCAGGCTTGGGAGCCACCCGGCCCCCGCCCCGTACATCGAGTCGGCAACGACCCGGAGGCCGGCGTTGCGGATGGCATCCAGGTCGACGAGGCCGGCGATATGCTGGCGGTATGCCTCGCCCGGGTCAAAGAGGACGATAAGGCCCTCGGTTTCGGCGGCCCGGCGGGGCACCCGCTTGAGCCGCCCCCCGGCCTGGGCGACGGCGATCCGCTCTTCGAGCTCGGCGATGACTTCGGGCGAGGCGGCCCCACCGTAGGCGCTGCGGACCTTAAAGCCGTTGTACCGGGCCGGGTTGTGGCTTGCGGTAATCATTACGCCGGCCCCGGCCCGCTTGCTCAAAATTCCAAATGAAACCACCGGCGTCGGGTTCGCCCGGTCGGCCAGGTAGGCCCGGATGCCGTTCCCGGCCAGCACTTCGGCAACGGCCGCCGCAAAATCCTCGGACTCAAACCGGGTATCGTAGCCGACGACAACCCCGTGGAAGTGTAGGCCCTGGTCTTCCAGGTATTCGGCGAGACCCTGGGCGCAGTAGCGGACGTTTTCAAACGTGTAGTCCTCGGCGATTATGCCCCGCCAGCCGTCGGTGCCGAATTTGATGGGCGTCTTTGCGGTCATGGTCAACCTCCCCTTAAACCCGCGCCCGCCAGTAATTGAGCAAATCCAGAAGGGTCTGTTCGAACGGGATTCGGGGCTCCCAGCCGGTGGCCTGCTTGAATTTGGTCACGTCGGCCTGTAGGACCTTAACATCCGAGGGCCGGAGCCGGGCCGGGTCCTGCCGGACTTCGATCCGGGCCTCGGTAAACGAGAGCAGGGTGTTGAGGACGTCCGCAACGGCCCGGGCCACGCCGCTGCCGATGTTATAGGCTTCGCCAGGCTC
>JAUQQI010000333.1 GCA_030549955.1 Chloroflexota bacterium | reverse complement strand
CGGAACCCCTTACCTCCGGGAAGCGGCGCCTCGTGGCGGCGTGTGGAACCTTCTCCCGCAGTCGCCCACCAGGCGGCCTGATGCAGGGGTCCTCGAGCTTCAGGAGCACCTGGGTCTGGAGTTCGACCCCAGCGTCTTCGTAAACGTGGCCGAAAAAGTCGAGGCCGAATTCGAGAAGTTTGCGGACCCGGTCGATTTCTACCGGAACTCCCAAACTTACCTGTATGACCTCACTTCCTGGGACCTTTCCGGCGCAAAAGCTCCCGGGTTGCGCCTTATCCGGGCCCTCACCTTCCCCGACGACCCGGTGCTCGACTACGGCTGCGGCGTCGGGGCTGATGGCATAAGACTAATTGAGCACGGTTATGAACGGGTCTCCTTTGCCGACTTTGACAACCCGTCGACCCGCTATCTTCGATGGCGGCTTGGACGCCGGGGTCTCGCAGGAGCGCCCGCCGGGCGGGTTTATGACATCGAGAAGGACCCTCCGCCGGAAAAGGTCCACCACCTGGTCTACGCTTTCGATGTCATTGAGCATGTGCCCGATGCCCGCAGCTTCTTGCGGACCCTGGAGAGGCTGGCTGACATCGTGGTCGTGGGGTTTCTGCTGGACCCGCCGGACAAGAAAACAGATGTCGTCTATCCCGAATACTACCGACTAGCCAGGCGGCTTATAAGACGCATCCGGCGGAGCCGCTGCGTGCTCTTTGACGGCACCCACCGGGTGGAGGTCCGGCCCGGGCAGTGGCTCCGCTACCGGTTCATGGCCTGGTATTCGAAACCGCGTCCTTATCTGAGCGTCATCATCGCCACCTACAACCGGCCCGAAGACCTTAAGCGCTGTCTTGAGTCGCTTAAGGCTCAGACCGGCTGTCTGCGGCCGAAGTTCGAGGTGGTCGTCGTTGATGACGGCTCGGACCCGGCGCAGGCGGCTGAGAACGAGCAGGTTGTAAGCCTGTTTCGCAAGGCGCTCAGACTCAGGTTTATCCGCCAGGCTCACCGCGGGCTGGCTGTCGCCCGCAACCGGGCCATTCGGGCCGCCCGGGGCTACGTGCTGCTCTTCTTAAACGACGATGTGACGCTTCCGCCGGACGGTCTCGAGGCCCACATTAAGTTCCACCGGGAGCATCCCGAGCTCTGGGTCGGCATGCTTGGTCGGGTCGAATGGGCGCCGGGACTTGAGGTGACCCCGATCATGGACTACGTGATGGGGGCTGGCGGCCACCAGTTCGACTTTAAGGGACTTACGCCGGGCAAAGAAGTCGATTTCTGGCACTTTTACGGAACGTGCCTTTCGGTCAAGCGCAGGTTTATCCTCAAAACCGGCGAGTTTTTCGACCCGGATTTTACCTACGCCTGGGACGACATCGAGTGGGGCTACCGGCTGGCCGCAAAGGGACTTAAGGTCTACTACCGGCCCGAGGCGGTGGTCTATCACCACCACCGGGTCGATACGGACTACTACGTGCGGCGCCAGCGACTTGCCGGCCGGATGGCCGTTGTTTTTGCCCGCAAACACCCGGAGCTTGCGCCCAGGCTTCTGCCGTCCGGGGTTTCAGACGCGGCGGAAATTGAGGCCTTGCGGACGCAGGTGGGACTTCTTGAGCCAGCGGTGAGAGAAAATCCTGAGCTTAATGCGGTCCTGGAAAACCTCTACGGTCGGCTTCTTGAAGCCGCCTACCGGCTCGGGGCAACCGAAGGGGGCGAGCTGCCTTTGCCGGCCTCGGAACTTGTCCGCCGGGCCGAGGTGGAGCTGGCGGCCGGCCGGCCCCTTCGGGCTGTCCGACTCTTAAGACCGCTGCGGTATGGGCCGTCAGAGGTCCGAGTCCTCTACCGGCTGGCCGCGGTTCTGGCCGGAAGCTTCCGGGAAATTGAGGCGGACCTGGCCGGCGGCGGGGGCATCCGCGCCCTGTGGCGCCAAATAGCAGCCGCCCTTGAGGCCGCGAACGTGCCGGCGGGCCTGGCCGGTGCGCCCGGGCCGGCGGCTGACGAGTACGCCGGAGTCCTCTTCTGGCTGCTCAAACTCGACCTCCTGGAGGACCTTGATAAGGTTTTCCCACTGGCCGGGTGGGTCTGGCCCGATGATGAGCGGGCCAGGGTCCTTGCCCGGGTCGCCGCCCGGGCCGGGCGCTGGGAGGCTGTGGCGGCTTTGCTTTCCCCGCTCAGGGCCGCTGGAAAGGCGTCGCCCGAGGACTTAAGTCTCCTTGCCAGGGCCGCTCTAGAGTGCGGCCTGGCCGAGGCCGACGGGATTCTTAAGGGGGCGGTCGGTGAGCACGCCTGAGGTATCCGTAATCATCCCCGTTTTCAACCGGGTCGAGCTTACCCGCCAGTGTCTGGAGGCTGTCTACCGGACGGTTCCCCCTGGGCTCTGCGAAATCGTCGTGGTGGACAATGGGTCTACGGACGGGACGTCTGACTTCCTTGCAGGGGAAGCTGCCGCCGGGCGCATCAATTTCGTGCGGTCCGAACGCAACCTGGGCTTCGCCCGGGCCTGCAACCTCGGCGCGGCCAGATCTCAGGGCCGGTATCTTCTGTTTCTTAACAACGATACTATCCCGACCCCCGGCTGGGTCGAGGCTTTGCTTCGGGCCGCAGCCCTTCCAGGGGCCGGAATTGTGGGAGCAAAGCTCGTTTATCCGGACGACACCATCCAGCATGCCGGAATTATTTTCCGCCAGGGCCGGCCCGACCATGTTCACCGGTTCGCCCCGGGTACCTCAACCGCCCTCGCCCTCCGGGATTTCGATATGGTCACCGGGGCGTGCCTTCTCATCCCCAGGGACCTCTTCTTTGCTGTCGGCGGCTTCGATGAGACCTTCGTAAACAGCTACGAAGATGTCGACCTGTGCCTCAAGGTGCGGGCCCTGGGCCGGCGGGTTGTTTATGCGCCCGAGGCGGTGGTTTACCACCTGGAAGGACAGAGCGAGGGAAGGTTTAAGCGGGACCGCGAAAATCTGGGTGAGTTTCTTGCCCGCTGGCGCGCCTGCTTCGGCCGCGGCGGACGATTCGTGCCCGAATCGGTGCCGCCGGAGAATCTGGTCTCCAAAAGAAGCTTGCTCTTTAATCCCGAATTTCAGAAGGTCGAGGGTGCCCTGAGGGTTGTCTGGCAGGCGCCCCTTTTTGACCTGAGCGGCTACACCGACGAGGCCAGGCAGTTCGTGCTCGGCCTTCATGAGGCCGGCATCCCCGTAAAGGCGGTGCCCCTTTCCTGGAGCAGAAACCGGGTAAAGCTCCCGCCTGATGAGGCCCTCACCCTGGCACAGCTTGCGACCCGAACCGACCCGGCAGGGGATGGGCCGGCGGTTGGA
>JAUQQI010000319.1:438-3308 GCA_030549955.1 Chloroflexota bacterium | reverse complement strand
AAGACCTCGTCGGTCTTGACGACCCCGAGCTCCAGGGCCGCCGCCAGCGTGACCGTCTTGAACGTTGAGCCCGGGGCATACTGGCCCTGGGTTGCCCGGTTCAGCAGGGGCGCCCCGGCGTCAGCCTGGAGGGTATTCAGGTAGGCCAGGGTCGCCTCATCGGGCTGGCCGGCGGCAAGCCGGTTCGGGTCGAAGGTTGGGCTTGAAACCAAAGCTAGGACCGCCCCGTCCGGGGTCATGACGACTGCTGCTCCGGGTCGGCCGCCCAGCAGTTGGAAAACCCGGGCCTGCAGGCCGGCATCCAGAGTAAGCCGGACGTCCCGGACAGCCACTCCCGGGGTCAGGGTCCAGGGCCATTGGGGCCAGTGAACCTGCTGAAGGATGTCATTTGCGGCCGCCTCAATGCCGGCCCGGCCGAGGTTCGGGTTAAAGTAGCCGACGACCGGGGCCGCCGCCACGACCGGATATTCCCGCCGGTAAACCCTGTCAGGTCCCTGAACCGACCTGGCCAGAACCGTCCCGTTTCGGTCCAGAATTGCCCCCCGGGGGCTGTGCAGGAGCAGTTCAAGGGGCCGGGTGTTTTCCGGCCGCTTGAGCAGTTCCGGGGCTGCGATAACCTGCCAGTAGCCGAAGGCCAAGGCAACCAGCGCCAGGCTGGCGTAAAGGGTCAGGGCCAGCCGGTAGATGCCACGGTTCGGGACCATCTCAGTAAAAGACCGTCCGGGTCCGGTGTCGGGGCCGGGCCTTGTATTTTGGCTCCTGCCCCAGATTCCAGAGCAGATAGTCCAGCTCCCGGGCTGTAACCTGCCGGCCGGTCCGGCGCAGTTCGGCCACCATCAGCTCGGCCGCATGGACGGCGCAGGCCCGGATCTCGACCTCCTCCGGGGAGCCCGCCGGGACCGGCTCGCCCCGGTCGATGCGGTCAGCCAGGTCGGGGTCGTAAACAAGGACGCCGTCCACCCTCAGGACGTGGGGAACCAGGTTGTCGGCAAAGATGGTCAGGTTGTCGATGTCGGCGAAATAACCGTAGCCCTCACCCCGGAAGGCGAGCCACAGGTCGGCGCACATGAGCTGGGCCCGCTTGTAAAAGGCGACCTCGAGGCCGTCATAAACGGCAACGTCCCGGAAAAAGGGCATTTCGGCGAGGATATATACCAGTTGCTCGGCCCGGTTGCCGGCGGCCGCAACGAGCCGGGCAAAGTCCCCGCCAAACCGGTCGAGCAGAAGCCGGCCCAGGTCGTTGAGGGCTCGGGCGAAAAGGGCCATAAGTTCGCTCCGGGGCCCCCCGTCGGGCTCCTGCCCAAAAATGCGGTGACAGTCCGCCGGGGTCAGCCGGACGAGGGTTTCGGCGTCAGGCGGACCGTGGGCCGCAAAATAATCCTTAAGGGCCGACGCAATCGTAAAATACCCCGAAAGTCCGGGTCGCTTCTGGAGATGGGGGAAATATCCCGAACCGAAGTTGACCGTGTCGAGGGTAACGATGTACGCCAGGGTCGCAGCCGGTTCCTCGATGAAATGATAGCGGGGGTCGAGTTCGGGCCGCCTAAACCGGCCGATGGGCAAGTTCCAGGCATACGCCCGGATACGGTCGGCGGCAATCCGGACGGACCGGGCTCGTTCGGCGACCCGGCAGCAGGATTCCCGGACCCGGTCAAATACCGTCATAGTTGCCCCGGCCGGGGGTTGTAAAATTTCAGGGCGGGCTCTGGCTGCACAACTCTATTTTCGGGCAGCCCGGCCCGGGTTATCAATCTGCGAGAGGAGGCACACCGATGGCAGAGGTCGCAAAGATTTTCGTTGGGGGTGAATGGGTCGAAGGCGAAGCCGACCTCATCGAAGACAAGAATCCATATAATGGCGAGACGGTGGGACTCGTACGGCGGGCGAGTCCCCGCCAGATGGAGCGGGCGATTGAGGCCGCCGCCGAGGCCTTTAAATCGTACCGGCGGACGCCGGCCTACAAGCGGGCCGAGATGCTCCTGGCAGTGAGCCAGAAGATCGCCGCCCGCCAGGAAGAGCTGGCCCGGATTATTGCCCTGGAGGTGGCTAAGCCGCGGTTGCCCGGGCAATTTACACTTTTCGGATTGCGTCGGAGGAGGCCCGGCGGGTCGGCGGCGAGTATGTGCCGATGGACGCGGTCCCGGCCGGGGAGGGCCGGGTCGGGTATTTCTACCGGCAGCCGGTCGGGGTTGTCGGGGCGATAACCCCATTCAACTTCCCACTGAACCTCGTTGCCCACAAGGTTGCCCCGGCCCTGGCCGCCGGGAATACCGTAGTGGTCAAGCCGACCGAAAAGGCCCCCCTTATTGCCCTCAAGCTGGCCGAGATCCTGGAGGAGGCTGGTTTTCCGCCCGGCACCGTAAGCGTCGTCCCGGCCAGCGCCGAGGTGACCGACATCCTGCTCACGAGCCCGAAGGTGCGGAAGATAAGCTTTACCGGGAGTGTGCCGGTCGGGAAGTACATTCGGGACCGGGCCGGCCTTAAGAAGGTCACCCTTGAACTGGGGTCGAACTCGGCAAACATTATCTTCCCGAGCGCCGACCTCGACCGGGCCGTTGATACGACCGTCTTCGGAGCCTTCGCCCACGCCGGCCAGTCATGCATTTCGGTCCAGCGCATCTACCTCCACAAGGACATTGAGCAGGCCTTTCTCGACCGGTTTGTGCCCAAGGTCGAGGCCCTCAAGCTGGGCGACCCCCTGGCCGAGGAGACCGACGTCGGGCCGATGATCGATGAGCCGGCGGCCCAGAAGGTCGAGTCATGGGTTATTGAAGCCCGGGAGGCCGGGGCAAACCTGGTCACGGGCGGCCGCCGGGAGGCGAACATGTTGTGGCCGACAGTCCTCACCCGGACCACCCCCGAGATGAAGG
>JAUQQI010000319.1:0-428 GCA_030549955.1 Chloroflexota bacterium | reverse complement strand
CTGTGAGGAGGTCTTTGCGCCACTGGTTGCGGTAGCAAGCTTCAGCACGGTGGACGAGGTCATCGAACAGGTGAACCTTTCGAAATACGGGTTGAACGCGGCGGTATTTAGCCGGGACCTGGGCGAAGTGCTGCGGTGCATTGATGAGCTTGAGGTCGGTCAGGTGATTGTAAACGACGCCTCGAACTTCCGGGCCGACCACATGCCCTACGGCGGCGTCAAAGAGAGCGGCCTCGGCCGGGAGGGTGTACGCTACGCCATCGAGGAGATGACCGAGATAAAGCTGGCTGTCATCCGGCCCTGATGTCGGTTCCCGGGCCGGTCAAATCAGAATCGGGTTGTGGAGTAACCGCCTGCGGTTAAGCAGGGCTGGCAGCCGTGCCGCCGAAGCCCAGATTGATGGCGCCGTCAGGTCGCTTTTAGGGGAC
>JAUQQI010000133.1 GCA_030549955.1 Chloroflexota bacterium | reverse complement strand
GCCGTAGTTTCGGGGAAAACTCGGGAGACCAGTTTCGAGAAGCCCGCCCGCTCGGCGGCCTGAATGAGGGCCTGCATTGCCAGTTTGCCGGCTCCCCGTCCCCGGGCTTCCGGGGCGACGTAAACCGAGAATTCAGCGATGCCAGCGTAGCACTCCCGGGGCCGGTAAGTCGAGGTTGAGGCGAAGGCGATGACGTTGCCCTCTTCGTCTTCGACCACGACAATGGGATGGATACCATCGAACCAGCCGAGAATATCCTCCTGCGTTCGGAGCCGGGTTTCGAAGGTTGCAACCCTGTCCTCAATGCCCTGGTTGTAGATGCGGGCGATGTCACTCGCATCAGCCGGTGTTGCAGCCCGCGCTTTCATGGAACCTCCTTCGCAAGTTTGCCGTGGTTCGCCCGGGTCAGCGGGAGGAGGGAAGTCGCTAGCCCGAGCCCAACAACGCCCCCGAGGATGAAGACCCCCGGCCAGCCGAGGCCGAAATCAAGGGCGAAGCCGGCTGCCACCGGCGCAATGACGGTTGCCCCGAACCCGCACAGGGCCTGGATAGCCTGTGCCGACCCGAGGCGACCCGGGGGCGCAAGCTCTGTAACTGATGTCGAGTAAACGGCGGAGTCGGCGGAAATCGCCAGACCGTAGGCCATGCCGGCTACCAGGAGCAACGGCCATGGGGCGGAGCCCAGAAACCCGAAAACCAGCGAAAGCAGGCCGCTGGCAGCGGCCACACCAAGGGCGGTCCGGGCCCGGCCGAGCCGGTCGGAAAGGGAACCCCCGAGCCACACGCCTACGGTCCCCAGGCCCGACATGAGGGCCGCCCACTGGCTTCCGGCCGACGCCGCGACGGTCCGCTCCAGACCCTGACTGGAAAGGACCGCGGCCAGATAAGCCGCAAGCCAGCCCCGAAAGACATAAAGCTCCCAGGAGTGGCCGGTATAGCCGAGGATTACCCGAAGGACGCCCGGGGCCCGCAGCACCGACAGGTCGAGCCGCGACCGACCCCCCGATGGGGCGCCGGCGAACCGGGTTGCAAACCAGGCGATAGGGACGGCCAGGACCGAAACGAGCCCCATTCCCAGCCCCGCCCCCCGCCACCCCGTGTGGGGTAGTAGCAGGCCCGTAAGCCAGAGGGAAACCGCCGCCCCAAGGTAGAAGGACGACACGTAAGCGCCAACGGCGAAGCCGCGGCTCCGGGCCGGAACGGCCCCGGCCACAACCCGGACGCCCGGCATATAAATCCCGGCAAGACCCAGACCGCCGAGGACTCGAAGGGCGCTCGCGCTTACGACGTCGTGGGCAAGGACCGGAAAGAGGATAAAAGCGACCGACGTGACCGCTGCACAGCCGGTGATCACGAGCCCCGTTCGGACCCGGTCAGTTAGGGGCAAAAGGAAGACGACCCCCACCAGGTATCCGACCTGATAGGCGGAAAATACCCAGCCGATCCCGGCCGCGCTCACATCCCATTCTGCCATCAGGAGGGGGACAGCGGCGGCTACCAGGTTCGAGGGCAGAAGGGCCAGGGCTAGGACCGGTCCCAGCAGGTAAGCTCGATGGGTTGCGGCCACCTTAAACGGGTTTATACGCTGTGATCGTGGCGCTGGCAAATCGGCTTGCCAGGTCAGCCAGCACCGCCGGGGCAAGCCGGCTCAGGACCGCCGGCGTTTCAGCCGTCAGGTCAGCGGGTGAGTACCTGTAATTAAGTTCAATATTGGGGGCCCGGAAGCCGGCCGCCTCGAGCAGGGCCCGGTACTGGCCGGCCGTCAGGGCGCCGGCAACACAGCCGGCCCAGCTCAGGGCCGATCGGATGGTTCGTTCATCCAGGGGGAAACCGGACAGGTCCGGGTCGACCATGATATCCGAAAGGATCAGCCGGCCGCCGGGCTTCAGGACCCGGAACGCCTCGAAAAGGGCCCGGGCTTTGTCGGGGGTCAGGTTCAGGACGCAGTTGGAGATAATAACATCCACTGACCCGGCCCGCAGGGGAATGGCCTCCAGGTCGCCCCGAAGGAAGGCTGCATTTTCGGCGCCGGCCAAGGCCGCATTGCGCCGGGCGAGGCGGGTCATATCTGCCGAAAGGTCGAGGCCGTAAGCGGCCCCGGTTGGTCCCACTTGCCGGGCGGCCAAGATGACGTCAAGGCCGCCGCCCGACCCGAGGTCGAGAACGACCTGACCCGGTCGCAGCGCCGCAATGGCGACCGGGTTTCCGCAGCCCCGGAAGCTGGCTATGGCTTCGGCCGGCACGTCCGCGACCCTGTCGGCCGGACCGCAGCAGGAGCCCGCCGGTCGGCAGCAGGTGTCCTGGCTGGCGGCGCGGGCCACCTGACCGTAAGCTTCGGCGACGGTGAGCTTGATGCGGCGAGGATCCATTTCAATCACCTCCCTGCAGGGCCATAGTAATGGCAGTATCGGGGCAAACGCCCTGGAACTCGGCTGAAGCCTGGACCGCTACCGGTACCGCTGACCTGGAAATAACCCGAAATCCGAACCGGGCGAAAAAGTTGGGCGCGGTTTCCGTGAGAAGGTAAAAATGCTTCACGCCTCGACGCCGGCCCAGGTCAAGGGCCGCCCGGACCAGGGCCGTGCCGAGCCCCCGGCCCCGCCAGTCCCCGCGCACGGCCACGGACCGGACCAGGGCCGCGTCATCGTAGACCTCGAGGGCGGCCGCTCCGACCAGGTCGTCGCCAGTCCGGGCAACCAAGGTCGTGAGCAGGTGGTCAGTCAGGCCGGCCGTTGGCAGACCCGCGGCTTCAAGAAGGCTGAAGATGGCGGCCCAATCTTCGGGCCGGGCGGACTCAATCTGAACTTCCATGGGAAGCTCCGGATGGCCCGAGAGTCAAGGCTGAGAGCCAGGCCCAGAGCTCAACAAGCCGAGCTGGCCGGACCGAGTAATAGACCCAGACGCCCCGCTGCTCCGACTCGATGAGCCCGGACTCCCGCAGAAGTCGTAGATGATGGGATACGGTCGGCTGTTTTACCCGGAGGGCTGTTTTTTCAAGTTCGCAGACACAGAGGGGGCCTCCGGCCCGGGCCAGAATAGCCAGGATTTCGAGCCGGACCGGGTGAGCCAGGGCCTTGAGGCTCCGGGCCAGGGTCGCCACCTGGTGTCGGTCAACCGGGACCCACTCGCCGGTTGCGCAGTCGGCGTCATAAGGTTGCGGGACAGCCTTGATCACTGGTAATCCGACCATACCACATCATATCGAAAAACTTCAATAAACTAGGTTGTGAGTAGCAGGGGAGCTGGTCTGGTATGATCATGGATTAGGCATCAGAGCTGTGGACCGGGCACTTCGTGTCGATCTGACTGGG
>JAUQQI010000208.1:3026-3341 GCA_030549955.1 Chloroflexota bacterium | reverse complement strand
CGGAGCCAGGGGTGGGGTCGGTCCGCGCCGGGCGGCCGGAACGGTGGGCGTCGGCTGGACCGGGGCCTGGGCGCAGGCCGCGCCCAGGAGCAGAATCAGGGCGAGCAGACCGGTCCCCAGCCAGTGCCTCATCACTCGAATCATAACCGATTTTTAGCGGGCCCGCCCGCCCCGGCCCGGTCCCGGACCCGGCCCTACTGGCGGAGGCCGCCCCGGAGTCCGCCGTCGATCCGCAGGACTGCGCCGTTTACATAGGCGGCCGCGTCGCTCAGGAGAAAAAGGACCGGCCCCAGGACATCGTCGGGCGTGCCAGAT
>JAUQQI010000208.1:0-2906 GCA_030549955.1 Chloroflexota bacterium | reverse complement strand
GTCATAATCGCGCCGGGGACAATGCAGTTTACCCGGATGCCGTATCGGCCCCATTCGATCGCGAGTAAGCGGGTCAGCTGGACGACGCCGGCCTTGGCGGCGCTGTAATGGACGCTAGAACCCGGCTCGAAGGCGGCCACTGACGAGACGTTAATTATCACCCCGTAGCCGTTTTTGCGCATTTGAGGAAAGACCGCCTTCGAAACGAGAAAGGCCGAGGTCAGGTTCGTTTCAACGACCGCCCGCCAGCCGTTTGGGGAGATCTGTTCGGCGGGGGCCCAGAAGGTGCCCCCGGCGTTGTTAATCAAAAAGTGGACGGTGCCGAAGCGGGCGACCGTCTGCTCTACCAGGGATGCGACCTGGTCCGGGTCCCGGACGTCGGCCTGGACCGGTAGAACTTCCCCGCCAAGGCCCTCGATTTCCCGGCGGACGGTCTCCAGCCGTTCGAGCTTGCGGCTGTTGACCACGACTTTAACCCCCTGTTCCGCTAGCCCGACGGCGAGCCGGTAGCCGATCCCGGTTGAACTGCCGGTCACGATAGCAACTTTACCTTTGAGCTCGTTGATCCTAAGCATTGCCGCTCCCTAGAAAACGACCCCGGCTTCTCGCAACTGCCGGATTTCAGCTTCGCTCAGTCCGGCGTACTCCCGCAGAACCAGGTCGGTATCAGCCCCAAGCTTTGCCGGGGGCCGGATCTTACCCAGGGGCGAATCCGAAAGGCGGATGGGGTTGCCCATGAGCCGGATGGTGCCGTATTCGGGGTGCTCGATATCCCGGAGCATTCCCCGGGCCTTCAGGTGCTCGTCGTCGGCGACCTCCCGGATGGACATGACGGGGGCGCACGGGACCCCGACTTCCATCAGGCCCCAGACAATTTCCCACCGGGTCCGGCGGGAGGTCCAGTCGGCCACGATTTCGTCAAGTTCGTCCATGTTCAGGGCCCTGGCCGAGTTGGTCTTAAACCGCTCGTCGTCCAGGAGCTCCGGCCGGCCAATGTACCGGGCGAAGGCCTCCCAGTGCCGCTCGGAGACGCAGAAAATCGCGACGTAGCCGTCGGCGGTCGGGTAAACGTTGTAGGGGGCCAGGCGCAGTCCGCTATGGCGGTTGCCGGTCCGCTCGGGGACCTCCCGAACGGCATTGTAGAGCGCCCCCAGGGGTGAGGCGAGGGACGGGTAAATCGCGTCGTGCATTGAGACCTCGACGAGCTGGCCCCGGCCGGTAAATACCCGCTGGAAGAGGGCGACCATAACCCCGGCAAAGAGGTGAATGCCGCCGGTGAAGTCGCAGACGGCCGGCCCGGCCTTGACCGGGGGGCCGTCGGGGAAGCCGGTTGTGGCCATGACGCCACCCATCGCCTGGACGGTCAGGTCCATGGCCGGAAAGTCGGCGTAGGGGCCTGAAAGGCCGAAGCCCTTGCCGGAAGCGTAGATCAGGCGGGGATTAATCCGGCTCAGGACATCGTAGCCGAGGCCGAGCCGCTCCATCGTCCCCCGCTTGAAGTTCTCCACCAGCACATCAGCCTTCTCGACGAGCTTGAAAAAGACCTGCTTTCCAGCCTCGGCTTTAAGGTCGAGGCAGAGGCTGAGCTTGTTCGGGTTCAGCATCAAAAACTCGTAGGGCTCCCGGTCTGTCTCGAAGCCGAGGAGCCGCCGGCGCAGGGGCTCTCCTTCCGGCGGCTCGACTTTGATGACAGTGGCCCCGAAGTAGGCCAGAAGGAGCGAGCAGTACGAGCCGTTGTAAATCTGGCCAAGGTCAACGACCAGGATATCTTTAAGGGCCTGCATGGTTACGCCTCGGTAAGCCAGGTTTGCTCGTGCTTTTCGGTCAGGTATCGGTTCGACTGAAGCTTAAAGTTCTTCACATTGCGCCAGTAAAGGGCCCATTCGACCGGATGCCGGGCGACGAGCATCTTGACCCCGGCCTGGAGGACCCGCTTTTCAAGCTCCCAGACCAGCCGCTTGCGCTCAGCCGGGTCGGTCGTCTGGGACTGACGCTCGAAGAGGGCGTCGATTTCGGGGTCACAAACGCCGGCGTAATTGCGAGGAGAATTGCACAGGTAGCTCTGGCCAAAGACCGCGTCGGGGTCGTCGAGGGAGACGCCATAACTGCCAAGGGCAACCTCGAAGTCCCGCCGGTTAAGCCGGTCGTACATGACGCCGAGCTCCTGGATATCAAGGGTTGCCCGGATGCCGATTTTCTCCCACTGGTCCTTAACGAAGACGACGATGGGTTCCCAGCCGGCGCCCTTGCGGCCGGTTATCCGGGTTTCGAAGCCATTCGGGTAGCCGGCCTCGGCCAGCAGCCGCTTGGCCTCCTGCCGTTCCTGCTCTTTGTTCCGGCCGAAGCCCGGAATCTTGCGGAGTTCGTCTTCGGGCAGAGCCCAGGGTCCGTCCGGGTGCATGATGCCGCCGACCTTGCTGTAACCCTGGGTGATGACCTTCACGGCCTCGTCCCGGTCGATGGCCATGAAGGCGGCGCGCCTCACGCGCGGGTCGTCCCAGGGCTTCCGACGGGCATTCACGTCGACGGTTTGGGTGAGGGTGCCGATGACGTGCTCGATAATGACCTTATCCCCGAGCTGCCGTTTGATGTCGTCGATGGGCGGGTTGTAAAACGGCCGGAAGAGGAGGACCTGGCCGGTAATGAAGGCCGAAATCGCGGTGTTTTCGTCAGGGATAATGTAGAACTTGATGCCGTCGAGATAGGGCCGACCCGGTACGTGGTATTCGGGGTTCTTAACGAGCTCGAAACTTACCCCCCGGATGTACTCTTTGAACTTAAAGGGACCTGTCCCGACCACGTCCCGCTTCATGTTGCCTTTGGCGTCGAGGATGTCTTTCGGGAATATGACGTTCCAGCCCTGAGCAATGTTTGCAAGAAGCGACGGGCTTGGCCGCTTGAGAATA
>JAUQQI010000330.1 GCA_030549955.1 Chloroflexota bacterium | reverse complement strand
CCGATAACGGAAATTACATCATCGACTGCCGCTTCACCGAAATCCGGGAGCCCTATGCGCTGGAAACCGAGGTCAAGCGGTTACCGGGCGTGGTTGACTGCGGCCTCTTCCTCGGCCTCACGAGCCTTGTTATCGTCGGCGAGCCCACTGGCTTCCGATTGGTCTCGCCCTAGGCCCGGAGGCAGCCGGCCCTAGCTGGCTTCCCGGGGCATCCGCGGGCCGGTCCGGCCTTCGGGACGCGTACCGGTCGGCCGGCGTTCTCCGGGTGCCGGGCCCCGGCGCTCGCCGCCCGGTCTTCGGGCCGCGCCCCGCTCCCGTGGCGGACCCCCAGCCCGGGGAGCCGGCGGCCGCGGACGCGGCGGCTGGCCGGTCAGAACCGCCCGGCGGGAGAGGTTGATCCGTCCGAGCCGGTCGATTTCGGTGACCATGACGGTCACCTCGTCACCGACCTTGACGACATCTTCAACCCGGTTGACCCGGGTTTCGGCCAGTTCGCTGATGTGGACAAGGCCCTCTTTGCCGGGCAGGATTTCGACGAAGGCCCCAAAGGGCAGGATCCGGGTGACCCGGCCGGTGTACACGGCCCCAACCTGGACATCCCGGGTCAGGGCTTCGATCATCTCAATGGCCTTCTGGGCGTTCTCGGCGTTAGTCGCCCCGATGATGACGGTGCCGTCGTCGTGAATATCGATGGTCGTCTTGGTCTTTTCGGTTATGCCGCGGATGGTCTTCCCGCCCGGCCCGATTACGTTCCGGATCTTGTCCGGGTCGATCTGAATCTTGTACATCCGGGGCGCATACTTGCTCAGCTCCGGCCGGACCTCAGAGATGGTCTCATGCATCCGGGACAGGATGTACAGCCGGGCATCCCGGGCCTGGTCCAGGGCCTCCTTGAGGATGTCGTAGGTCAGGCCGGCGATTTTAATGTCCATCTGCAGGGCGGTGACGCCCTGGGCCGTCCCGGCCACTTTGAAGTCCATGTCCCCAAGGGCGTCCTCGATCCCCTGAATGTCGGTCAGGATCGCGTAGCGCCCGTCTTCACCCATGACTAGCCCCATGGCAATGCCGGCCACCGGGGCCTTGATGGGCACGCCGGCGTCCATCAGGGCCAGGGTCGAACCGCAGACGCTCGCCATCGAGGTGCTGCCGTTCGAGCTGAGGACTTCCGAGACAACCCGGATTGTGTACGGGAATTCTTCCTCGCTGGGAATGACGGCCTGAAGGGCCCGTTCGACGAGGGCGCCGTGGCCGATCTCCCGCCGGCTCGGGGCCCCCATCCGGCGGACCTCGCCCGTGCTGTAGGGCGGGAAGTTGTAGTGGTGCATGAACCGCTTGAACTCCTCCGGACCGATCCAGTCAAGCTCGCGCATCTCACTCAGCGACCCGAGGGTTACAGTGCTGAGCACCTGGGTCTGGCCCCGGGTAAAGAGGCCCGAACCGTGGGTTCGGGGCAGAACACTCACTTCGGCCGAGATCGGCCGAATGTCCCTCGGGCCCCGTCCGTCCGGCCGGATGTTTTCGTCGAGAATGCGCCGGCGGACAACCTCCTTAAGGCGGGCTTCAAAAGCCATCTGGATATGAACCGGGTCGTAAATGCCGGTGAACTGCTCGTTGACCTCACGGAGGAGGTTCTCCAGGGCCTTTTCGCGGGCGGTTTTCTCGCCGACGTAAGCGGCCTCAACAAGCCGGTCCCCGACGAATTCGGCGACTGCCCTCAGAACTTCTTCGGGGACCACCAGGAGCTCTGGTACCGACTTGGGCTTGCCGGCCGCCCGGATGATCTCCTCCTGGATGTCAATGATCGGCTGGAGGGCCTGGTGACCGAACCGGATGGCCTCGACGATGACCTCTTCAGGAACTTCCCGGGCCCCGGCTTCGACCATGACGACCGCGTCCCGGGTCCCGGCAACGACCAGGTCCAGGGAGCTGTAAGCCTGTTCGGAGACGGTGGGGTTAATGACAAACTGCCCATTTATATACCCGACCCGAACGGCCCCAACAGGCTTCTCAAACGGGATGTCCGAGATGCAAAGGGCCGCCGACGCCCCAACAATGGAAAGGATGTCCGGGAGATTTTCCATGTCGACGGAGAGGGTTGTCGTGACAACCTGGACGTCGTTGCGCAGGCCCTTGAAGAAAAGGGGGCGGATGGGTCGGTCAGTGAGGCGGGCCCAGAGGATGGCTTCGGGGGTTGGCCGGCCCTCCCGGCGCCAGTAGCTTCCCGGAATCTTCCCCGCCGCGTACAGCCGCTCTTCGAAGTCAACGGTGAGCGGGAAAAAATCAACCCCCTCACGGGGGGTTGGGCTCATGCAGGCGGTCACCAGGACGACCGTCTCACCGTATCGGACGACAACAGCCCCGTTCGCCTGATTGGCTAGCTTGCCGGTTTCGATTCGAAGGGGGCGGTCAGCAACCAGCACCTCAAACTCTTTCGGTGTAACCATTACCATTCGCACGTACCTCCCAACCGGTGACGGCAAGAGGGGCGGCAGGCGGGTTCGCCGGGAGAACCAGCTTCCGGGGTATCCGTAGCAGACGGCAAACTATTGCTACCGGTCACTGCCGCAGACCGAGACGGGCCACGAGAGCCTGATACCGGGCGGGGTCCTCCCGGCGAAGGTAGCGCAGGAGCCTTCGCCGCTGGCCCACCATCATCATAAGACCCCGTCGGGAATGGAAGTCCTTACGGTGGGTCTTGAGGTGCTCGGCAACCTGCCTTATCCGCTCGGTCAGGAGGGCGATCTGCACCTCCGGCGACCCGGTGTCGGCCGGGTGAACCCTGAACTGCTCGATGATCGCCTGCTTGTGCTCCTTAGTCAGCATAGGCTTTCTGGCTCCTTGCCGGAGGATTACTGCGTTTACCCCTCTTCTGTCACCTTTTTCTCAGCCAGCATTATACCACACCATCGAACCGGGATGGCCGCCGGAAGCATCGGCGTCAGGCTGCCGGGGCGGTCTCGGCGTGCTGGAGGTACTCGAGGGCAGAGAGGGCGGCCACCGCCCCATCAGCGGCAGCCGTAACAATCTGGCGGGCGGTGCCTCGGCGAATATCCCCGGCGGCGAATACGCCGGGGATGTTTATTTCCATTCGTTCGTTTACGACCACGTATCCGCGTTCATCAACGGTCAGCTGGTCCTTCACGAGCTCATTGTTCGGTTCGAGGCCGATGAAGATAAAAATACCTTCGACCTCGACGGTCTCGGTTGCGCCGGTCTTACGGTCCTGCACGGTAAGGCCGCTCACCCGACCGTTGCAGTGAATCTGCTTTACGAGACTGTTGTAGCGCACCCTCACCTTCGGATTCGACAGGATCCGGTCCTGCAGAACCTTTTCACAGCCGT
>JAUQQI010000238.1 GCA_030549955.1 Chloroflexota bacterium | reverse complement strand
GGGGGGGGGCTGGGCCCGGGGGCACGGGTGGGGGCGGGGGGGGGGGGGGGGGGCGGGGGCGGCGGGACGGGGGGGGGGGGGGTGGCAGTGCCGAGGCTGCCGATGGGACCCGGTGTAATCACGGCGGCCGGGGTTGTGGGGGAGGCTCCGGGGATCCGGGTGGGGGTCGGGCGAGTCGACTGAACGACCCCGTCGGTCAGGCCGACCACCAGGGAGCCCAGGATAAAGACTCCCACCACCGCGGCCAGGAGGATGATGGTCAGTTGCTGGCTAGCCCGCATCGCTGGACCCTTGGGGGTTTGGAGTCGGTCATACTCCATGTATTATAATCGGCCCGGTCGGAGGGGACGCAGCAGCCTGCCGGCCGGCAAATCAGGTGCGGGAGGGCCGGGCGGTGGGCCCCCCCGTCAATCTTTGGGGCTTTGAGGAGTTCTCCGATGGACCCGTTGCCCGATTTCGGTTTATTCGAGCTCCTCGGCGCGGCAGTCCTCGGGACCGTGGCCCGGGGCATCTATTCCCGTCGACTCGTCGGGATGGCTTTCCTGATTCTGAGCATCGCCGCGCCCGTTGGGGTTATCATTCTCGGCCGGGGCGAGCTTACAAAGTGGCTCGGGGCCCTGACCCTCGCCACGGCCCTCGTGAACGGGGCCTTTATCTTCCGGGTCCTCCGCTCGTCGGTCCCGGCCCGGGGGAGATCCTGACCCCCCGGTCTACCGGGTCACTACGGCCTCGGCATCAACGACCGGCCCATCGGGTCCAGCCCGACCGTTCAGGGTCGTCGCGACCGTCAGCCGCCGGGTTCGGTGGCGTTCAAGGGTCTCCAGACCCAGTCGGGTATCGGCCGCCAGCCGTTCCCGGTCGCTGTGGCGGAGGCGATATTTAAAGAGCCAGTATGTGAACCGTTTCAGGCCCGTAATACCTGTCTGACCTGGCGGCCCAAGGCCCTGCTCCTGCCAGAACATGGCCCAGAGCTCCTGTTCGGTGCGGCCGTAAATGTGGATAAATACCTCGTCGTCGCTGACCGGCCGGGTCGCGCAGTAGGCCAGGCTGCGCCGCTCCTTTTCAAGCTTCTCGAGGGTCGCGAGCTGAAGGGCCTCCTCAACGGAGACGCCGTAGACGTAGTTCAGGTGGGCCCGGTACTTGGCCGGCCCAATGAGCCGGCGAAACTCCAGGTCAGGGACCTCGATGGGCGGCCGGCCCTCAAAAAGTAGGGCTTCGACCTCGTTCCTGGGGCACAGGTCGAGAACCGGGTCCAGGAGCCGCTCGGCCAGCACCAGCCAGTCAAAAGCCTCGTTGTCGATCAGGTATTCAAAGTGGCGGCCCCGGTACTCCTCGACCAGGCGGTCCCACTGCCCAACCGCCTCCAGCAGGGCAATGTACCAGTGCACGCCTTCGGCGATCCGTCGGCGTAAGTGGGATACGGCCGGGTGTTCGCCGTCGGCCCCAGCTGGAAGGGGCTCGGGGCGGGTCATCGCCTTCATCGTCTTCGTCGCCTGAGCCACTCGCGGAGTTCGGCAAGGGGCCGGGTATTGATAACTTCGTCCCGGCGCACCCACGCCTTCCGGGCGGTCATGACCCCGAACTTCATCAGGTCAAAATTTGACGGGTAATGGGCATCGGTATTGATGGCGAACTGGGCCCCGAACTCGCGGGCCCGGCGGATGTCCTCGGCGTTGAGGTCAAGGCGCTCGGGGTTGGCGTTTATCTCGAGGGCAACCCCGGCCTCGACGGCGGCCCGGAAAACGGCCTCGCGGTCGAAGTCAACCGGTTCCCGGGTGCCGATCAAGCGGGCAGTCGGATGCCCGAGAATATCCACAAGTCCGGTTCTGATAGCCCGGAGCAGACGTTCAGTGACCCGGTCACGGGATTGGGTCAGGGCAGTGTGGAGGGACCCGACGACGACATCAAGGGCCTTGAGAGCCTCCGCCGGAAGGTCAAGATGGCCGTCTGCCCGGATATCGACCTCGATGCCGGCCAGGACCCGGACCCGGATGCCCCGGCGGTCGAGCTCTTCATTGAGGGCCGCGATGACCTCCCGCTGGGCGGCAAGCCGTCCGACATCAAGCCCCCGGGCGTTGCCCCGTCCGGCCGAATGGTCAGAAATGGCCAGGTACTCCAGTCCCCGCTCAGCGGCGGCCTGGACCATCACCTCCAGCGGGGCGCTGCCGTCGCTCCAATCGGTGTGGCTCTGGAGGTCCCCCCGGATATCGGTCAGGCCAACCAGTTCGGCCAGCCGCCGGGCGACATCCGGCGCGAATTCGTCGCGGCCGCCCCGGACTTCCGGGGGAATGTAGGGGAGGCCGGCCAGCTCATAAATAACCCCTTCTTCGGCAACCGGAAGCGGGATTCCGTCCAGGCCAACGAGGCCGTGCTCGGTCAGGGTGTAGCCGGCCGCGCCAAGCCGCGCCTGGAGCCCCTCGAGGTGGTCCCGGTTCCCGGTCGCCCAGACCCAGGCTGCCCCAAAGCCCGCCTCGTCCACGACGTAAACGTCGACGCTGAGGCCGCTGGCGAGGCGGACCCTCACCCAGCCCGGCCCCGCGGTCTCGGCCAGCTCGACCTCGGGACTTCCGGTAAGCCGGCGGGCCAGGTCTTCGGCATTCGGAAAAACAACGACCAGGTCGAGGTCGCCGACCGTCTCCTCGTAGCGGCGGAGGCTTCCGGCCGGCTCAACCCGGCTGACCCCGGCCCGAACCAGCGTGTGTCGCAGCTCCTCGAAAAAAATCGTCGCCTGACCCAGGGGGAGGCGAGGGCTTCGGCGCCGGTAGGCTTCGAGACCCCGGCGGATGTTATCGACCAGGTGGGGCGTGAAGCGGGGAACCCGGGCCCAGAACTCGTCGCCCTTTGCCAGGGCCGCCTCCAGGTCTTCAATGGTGCGGATGCCCAGCTCCGTGGTAAGCCGGTAGGCGGTCTTCGGTCCGACACCGGGAATTTCCATCAGCGTCAGGACGCCGGGCAGTTCGGCCTTGAGCCGCTCGAGGTAGCCGAGCTTACCAGTGCGCAGGATTTCCCGGATCTTCTTTTCGATTTCTTTGCCGACGCCGGGGATATCCGTCAGCCGGCCCTCAGCGTCGAGGAGATGGATGTCTTCTTCGAGTCGCTCGAGGCTACGGGCGACCCGGCGGTAGGCCTGAATTTTGAACGGGCTCTCACCCCTGGCCTCCAGCAGGTCGGCGACCTGCTCAAAGACCCGGGCGACGCGCAGGTTTGTCAGTACCGGCATGGTCTTCCGACCTTGATTATAACCCGGGCGGTCCGGCCGGGCGGGCACCGGGTCGGAAGGTCCCGGGCCTCACGGTCGAGTCTGGTGTGCCCGTCGCTTTGCAGGTTGAAAGCAGGCGGGTGG
>JAUQQI010000332.1 GCA_030549955.1 Chloroflexota bacterium | reverse complement strand
GACCGTGGCGTGGGCCCGGGAGGTGAATATCTTCTGCCCGGTGATATAGTACTTGCCGTTGCGTCGGACTGCCCGGGTCTGAATCCGGGTCGTGTCCGACCCGGCCTCCGGCTCGGTGACCCCGAAGGCCTGGAGGCGCAGTTCGCCCCGGGCGATAGGGGGCAGAAAACGTCGCTTCTGCTCCTCAGTGCCGTGTCTGAGAATGACGTTCATGATGTACATCTGGGCATGACACGCCGCCGCATTACCGCCCGACCGGTGAATCTCTTCGACGACAATCGAGGCCTCGGAAATGCCCATGCCGCCCCCGCCGTACTCTTCGGGGATAAGGATACTCAGCCAGCCAGCATTTGTCAGGGCACGAACGAACTCCTCGGGATAGGCCCGTCGACGGTCCAGCTCCCGCCAGTACTCGTCGGGGAACTGCCGGCAGAGGTCGGCCACCGCCTTACGAACCATGAGCTGATGCTCGGTGAGCCGGAAATCCATGTGGTTTTACTCCCAAGGCAACGTTGCTAACGGATTATACTGGCCGTAACCACCGGCATGCTACAATCATGGGCGTTGGGGGCCATGGGGAACGCTACTCTGGAGTTTTGGCGACCTGTGGGCGCCGTATCCCGGCGGCCAGGGGGCCGGTCCCGGCCCACATCGCGGGCCTGCCTGCCGCGCGCCGGGCGGCCCTCCGAGAGCAGCTTCGCCGGTCCGTTTCGCCCGGGCCCGGTCGGTGCGAGGCTACCGGCTGGAGGTGTCGTAAAATAGAACCGTGCTCAAACCTGAGGACTACTTTGACCTGGCAGAATTCGAGCACCGGGACCTGTTCAGCGGGGTCGACCACGTCTGGGAAGTCCTGAGCAGAATCGGGCCATACCTGGCCGAGTGGTTCGCCCGTTTAGGCGGCCCCGTTATCCTGGGGTCGGTTGAACCCGGGGCCTGGCTTGACGGCCGGGAAATATACATCGGGCCCGGCGCCGTTGTTGAGCCCGGGGCCTACGTTCGGGCCCCAACAATTATTGGCCCGGGCTCGGTCGTACGCCACGGGGCGTATATCCGGGGGAACGTGGTTGTCGGCCGAAACTGCGTGGTCGGCCACGGCACCGAGTTGAAGAACGCCGTCCTTCTGGACGGGGCGCAGGCTCCCCACTTCGCCTACGTCGGTGACAGCATCCTGGGCAACCGGGTTAACCTGGGAGCGGGCACTGTCCTTGCCAACTTCAAGTTCGGGGGCACCCCGGTAACCGTCACCTGGAACGGACGGCGGTTCAGGACGGGACTGCGCAAGTTGGGGGCGATTGTCGGCGACGACGTCGAGACCGGCTGCAATTCGGTGCTGGCTCCCGGCACCTTGGTCGGTCCCGGCAGTCTGATTTACCCGAACGCGTCGGTCCGGGGTGTCATCCCGCCGCGGTCGGTTGTTAAATTCAAGGCCCAGCTTAAGGTCGAGCCCCGCCTGGAACAGCTCCCCGAATGACCGGGCCCGATATTGAACACACGACCGCTATCCCGGCAGGTTGCCGGTTCTGCCCGAAGCCGGCCGTCGCCCGGTGCACCGCCTGCGGCCTGCCGTTCTGCGCCGACCACGGTTCCAGGCTGTGTTTCAATTGCCTGGCGCCGACCGGGCAGACAGTCCCGCCGACGGCCGTCATGCCATCGGGCCTGACCTATTACGTCGCGCTGCTGCTCCTGGTAGTTGGGGTGGTCCTTGCGGGGGTTCAGACGGTCCGGCTGGCTCCGCGGCTCAAAGAGGTTGTGCTTGCCGCCCCGGCGGCCACATCAACCCCGTCCCCCCGGGCTGGTCCGACACCGACCCTCACCCCGGCACCGGCGACGCCGACCCCGACCGGAACTCCGGCCCCACCCCCCACCCCGACCCCGGTCCGGGACTACGTAGTCCAGCCGGGCGATACCCTCTGGACCATCGCCCAGCAGTTCGGGGTAAGCGTCGACGACCTCGCCCGGGCCAACGGCATAGCCAACCCGAACGCCGTAACCCTTCAGGTCGGTCAGACCCTCAGGATCCCGAACCGATAGGCCCGACCGCTTCGACGACGATCTCTCCAAAGGGCTCGGGCTGATAGGCCCGAACCCGGCCCCGACCGGCCAGAACCAGCAGCGCCAGAAACGCCGCAACGACCTCATCCCGGCTGCTAAGCTGACTCAGAAAGGCCGAGAAGCGAAGGGCACGTTCGCCCCGGAGGGCGAGTTCAAGCCGCCGGAGCAAGGCGACCAGGGGAACCCTCGGAGGCAGGGAAATCACCGCGGGTTCAGCCGGAGACCTTGCAAGGCACGCCGCCAGAGCGGCCGTCAGGTCCTCGACCGCAATTTCGAACCGTTCGGGCGGGTTCTGGCCGGCCAGGGGTCCGAAGGACTCAAGGCCCGCCTCCTGCCGCGCCTGCAGAAAGGCCACCACAGTTCTTACGGCTTCAGCCAGTTCCGGGGGGATTCCCGGGGCCGACTCGTCCGCGGGGTACGTCGCCTCCCAGGGCCGCAGGAGCCACCGCAGCTTCCAGGCCAGAAGCTGAGCCGCGGCGACCAGCTCCCGGCAGGCCCGGCCAAGGTCCGATGCCTCGACTTCAGCCGCGACGACGGCTGTAAGCTCGGCCAGCCGCACCTCCGCTGGCAGCCGGCGAAGGCGGCGGGCTTCCGCCAGGAGAAGGCTCGGCCGGGCTTCAGTCGCCAACGTGTTCAGCCGCAAGGCCCCGAACCGCCAGCCGCCGGCCAACCGCGGCCGCAACCCGCGCGAGCTTCGGGACAAGCTCGGCGAACTGGTCGCAACTCAGCGATTGCATCCCGTCTGAGAGGGCCTCTTCCGGGTTCGGGTGAACCTCCAGCATGAGGCCGTGGGCGCCGGCCGCGACCGACGCCAGGGCCATCGGCCCAACCAGGTCCCGGTGACCGGTCCCGTGGGACGGGTCGGCAAACACCGGCAGGTGGCTGAGCTTCCGGGCCACGGGGATCGCCGCCACGTCGAGGGTGTTCCGGGTGTACGTCTCGAAGGTCCGGATGCCCCGCTCACAGAGGATGACCTGCTTGTTCCCCTGGTTGAGCACGTATTCGGCCGACAGGAGCCATTCTTCGATGGTCGCCGACATCCCCCGCTTCACCATTACCGGCTTCCCGGAGCGCCCGGCCGCCTCGAGCAGGGGGAAGTTCTGCATGTTCCGGGCACCGACCTGCAGGATATCGGCATACTCGGCGACTAGGGGCACATCCTCCGGGGCCAGGACTTCAGTGATGACGGGCAGGCCGGTTTCTTCCCGGGCCTCGGCAAGCCAGCGAAGGGCCTGGACCCCGAGACCCCGGAAGGAGTAAGGTGAAGTCCGGGGCTTAAATGCCCCGCCCCGGAGAATAT
>JAUQQI010000178.1 GCA_030549955.1 Chloroflexota bacterium | reverse complement strand
CAAAGGACATCGCTCTTCCTCCCCGGGTCACTTGCCGGGCCCCAGCCGCCCGGCCTCCTTGAGCAGCCGCTCAATGTAGCGGCCGATAATGTCCGTCTCGATGTTGACCAGGTCCCCGGGCCCTTTTGCGCCCAGGGCCGTGTGCTGCCGGGTAAACGGGATCAGCATCACCGAAAAACCGTCTTTGTCGGCGTCAATAACCGTCAGGCTTACGCCGTCGACGGCGATAAATCCCTTCGGCACGATGTAGCGGGCAAGGCCCGGCGGGACCGAGAACCGGACCTTAACGGCCTCGCCGTCCGGTTCGACCGACAGGATCCGGGCGGTCGCCTCGATATGGCCCTGAACCAGGTGACCGCCCAGGTTTGTCCGCCGCCGGGTCTCGGGACTTATTTCGACCACGAAGCTCTTTTCATCCCGGTCGACTACGGTCAGGCAAGCTCCGTTCACGGCGATGCTGTCGCCGACCTTAAGGTCAGAGAGGACGGTCTGCGCCCCGAGGACGAGCCGGGGCGGCTTGTGGGCCAGGACCATCCCGACTTCTTCAACGATGCCGGTGAACATAAGTTGACCCTCCGGATTCTCCAGGTCCGGCCCCTTCCCGGACCGGATACCCGCTTACGAGCAGGTCTTCTCCGAGCCTTTCGATTTCGACGTCTTTAAGCCGAAGGGCTTCGGCCATCCGGGACCGGCCGGCACCGCCGACGGGCCCCCGGGCGCCGTCGCCCCCGATAAGCTTCGGGGCAATAAAAGCCAGGACCTTATCGATCAGGTCCCGCTCAAAAAGGCTTCCGAGAAGCCGACCGCCGCCCTCAACCATCACCCAGGCCACCTGCCGCCGACCGAGTTCTTCCATGAGGGCTTCGAGGTCGACCCGGCCGTCGGCCGCTGGCAGAACCAGGACGTCAGCCCCCCGGGCCCTGAGGGCCGCAAGCCTTTCCGGGTCGGCCAGGGCCGTCGTCGCAATCAAGGTCGGGGCCGAGCCATCCAGGATCCGGGCGTTCAGAGGGGTCCGGGCCGACGAGTCCACGATGATTCGCCGGGGCTGGCGGGACGCCGGGAGCCCACCGAATTCGCCGGGCCGGGCGGTAAGGGCCGGGTCGTCGGCCAGAACCGTCCCAACCCCGACCATGACGGCGTCGACCTGGGCCCGGAGCCGGTGAACGTAAGCCCGGGCCGCCGGACCGGTCACCCAGCGGCTGTCGCCGGTCCGGGTTGCGATTTTCCCGTCCAGCGTCATCGCGTATTTGGCCAGGACGAACGGCCGGCCGGTCGTGATGTACTTAAAAAACCACTCGTTGAGGCGGCCGGCCTCGGCCTGGTGCTCGCCGATTACAACCCGGATGCCCCGGTCGGTAAGGGCCCGGATTCCCTGGCCGTTAACCAGGGGATTCGGGTCCGGGGTTGCAATGTGGACCTCGGCGATGCCGGCCGCAATGATGGCCTCAGTGCAGGGCGGGGTCCGGCCGTGGTGGGAGCAGGGCTCGAGGGTGACGTAAAGGGTTGCACCCCGGGCAAGCTCGCCGGCCTCGGTCAGGGCAACCCTTTCGGCGTGGGGTCCGCCCGGCGGCTGAGTTGCCCCCCGACCGACGACCCGCCCATCCCGGACAACAACGGCTCCGACGGCCGGGTTCGGGCTGGTTGTGCCGAGAACCCGGCGGGCCAGGTCTAAGGCTTCGGCCATAAAGTCGGGCTGCACCGGCTTTCTACCCCCTAAAACTCTGGGCCTGAAGGCAGGTGCCCTCAGGCCCAGAACGACCTTTCCGGTCACCCCACCTGCCTTCTCCCATCCGGACTATACCGTCGGCCCCGGAATCGCACCGGGTCCACCCGCCAGAGGCGGGGTCGCGGGCTGTTGTCTCACCGCCGGTCGGGAATTGGCCGGCTTTATGGGGCCGGCCTCACCCTGCCCCGAAGGACCGATGGGTATCGCCCAATATTCAACTGTTCTCTAAATTTTAGCACAGGTGCCCCTGATGCCAAATCACAAGCCGCAGGTGAGAGGGTGCGGACCCGGATGGTGTAGGTGGCCCCCTTTGCTCTGGGGACTGCTTGACAGGTAACGGGTATGCTATGCTAGATTTAGCTAACAACTCAATAAGGCTAGGCCCTCATCAAGAGCGGTGGAGGGAGACGGCCCGATGAAGCCCGGCAACCGTCCGGGGTCCGGGCCTGGCCGGCAGGACAACGTCCCACTGTCCTGACGGCGGGTCCTGCGATGCCCGGAAAAGGTGCCAACTCCGGTCCGGCCCCTGCGGGTCGGACGAGATGAGAGGCCCGGCTCCGCACAGATTTTTCTGAGCGGTTCTCGGTTCCTCAAAGTTCCCAAGCCGTCAAAGGGCGGACCGTGTTAAGCGGCGGCAGGCCGCGATGAGGGTAGGCTCAGATTTTAAATATGGGGAGTTAACCGATGAGCACGACGTTCATGCGCGCCCCGTCGCTCCTGTTTACGTCCGAATCGGTAACCGAGGGGCATCCGGATAAGGTTTGCGACCAGATCTCCGACGCGGTCCTGGACGAAGTCTTCGCCCACGACCCCTACGGCCGGGTAGCCTGCGAGGTCGCCGTAACCACCGGCCTGGTCGTCATCATCGGCGAAATAACCACGACCCACCCTGTCGACTACCAGGGTGTCGCCCGCCGGGTCATCAAGGAGGTCGGCTATACCAGTCCTGAGGCCTGTTTCGACGCCGACATCAGCGGGGTTATCGTTTCGGTCAAACAGCAGTCGCCGGATATTGCCCTCGGCGTCGACCGTTCCCTGGAAGCCAAGCTCGGCGAAACCGAGGATGAGGAGATTGAGCGCCTCGGGGCGGGCGACCAGGGGATGATGGTCGGCTTTGCCTGCACCGAAACCCCGGAGCTGATGCCCCTGCCGATCATGCTTGCCCACCGCCTCTGCCGCCGGCTCGCTGAGGTGCGCAAAAAGGGAATCCTCCCCTACCTCCTGCCCGATGGCAAGGCCCAGGTAACCGTCGAGTACGCTTACGGCATCCCACAGCGGGTGCGGACGGTCGTCGTCTCCGCCCAGCACCGGCCCGGTGTTCACGAGCAGCAAATCCGGGACGATATCATCCAGGCCGTCATCGAAGAAGTTATCCCCCGAAAACTGCTTACGCCGGAAACCAGGTTCTTTATTAATCCCACCGGCCGGTTTGTCATCGGCGGACCGATGGGGGATGCCGGCCTGACCGGCCGCAAGATCATGGTCGACACCTACGGAGGGATGGCCCGCCACGGCGGCGGATGCTTCTCCGGTAAGGATCCCACAAAGGTCGACCGGTCGGGCGCCTACGCCGCCCGGTACGTCGCCAAGAATCTTGTCGCGGCCGGCATCGCCGACCGGGTGGAGGTCCAGA